>CAPBNZ010000052.1 GCA_948585895.1 uncultured Clostridia bacterium
ATTTTATTTTTTTGCATAATTTTCCTTTCCTTCTTCTTTTTATAATCACATTTTAACATAAAAAAAATAAAAAATAAAGTATATCATAAATCAATTTATTCCATACTTTACTTTTTATTGCTACTCTGACAATTCTGTTAACTAACGTAACAAGCAATATGTTTAACTTAAAAGATCATCTACTTAAAGTGTTATAAAAAAAGAGATTACACTTTAAGCTGAATGGTAACTACTTTTTAAGCCTTATCTCTACTCTTCTTAAATGAATTAAATAATATGCGATTCCTATTTGAAATATCATAAATATTGCTGATAATCCAAACATATATTTAAGTCCTTTTTCATACATTATTCCACAGAAAAATACACCTATTGCTTCTCCCAAAAATCTTATGATATATCTTATATTGGCAAAGGATAGCTGATGCTCATTTTCCACATACTCCATCACATATATTCTCATAAGCAGTAGATATCAGTAATGACCAGGTTATTGCTATTAAAGTTATTATCAAGTTATTGGATATAAAAGCAATTATATATCCAATAAACCTTATTCCAAATTTGATTGTGATTGTAATATAATCATTTTTAGGTGTTACATATTTAAGTGCTAATATTCCTATTGCATCAGCTAGTAAACCTACAAGTAATAAATAATTGGTTGCAATGTTATCAGAAAAAGCAAAATAATTCGTTAATGTTAGCATTTTTAATCCTAAAGCAGTTGACATTGCCATCGTGCCTACAAAAACATCTAATACATACCATAATACTATTTTGCTTTTTAATAGGTACTTGAACATTGAATCCTTTTTCTTTTGTTTTTCTTCTGAATGATTAATTTTTATATTCATCATAGTAATGATTGAAATGACTAAAAATATATTTGATATAATTAAGCAAGTATTATAGTTTATTAAAATTCCTGCCATACTTTTACCTATAAATATTCCACCTAATAAAATTCCTATATCTCTAAATAAGTATTCTGTTAATTTTCTTTTACTGTATATGGTGTTATTTTTTACTATCGTAGTTATTAATGGATATATACTTGTTATCATTATATATTCCATTATTATATCTATTACTATTGTTAGATTTATTAATTCTATTTTACTTGTTCCATTTAAATAGTATAATGCTAACATATTAATAAATTTTATGATTAAAACAAATGTTACTGTATTTTTTAGCTTATTTAATGTTACATACTTTCCAATTAAAGCTATTCCTACAATACTAATAAAAGTTCCTATACTTATAATATTGCTTATCTGTGTCACAGAAAACTGATTATCTTGTAACCAAAGTTGTCTAAAGTTTCCCCATAGTCCAATTGAAACACTAAAAAATGCTAACATCATTAATATTTTATTTTCATCTTTCATCTTTTTTTTCATATTGTTTATTTCCCCTATAACTTCATATATTTTACTCTAATTATCTAAATTAACTACATTTCTATTATCTTTTAGTATAACATTTGTCATTTCATTTTTATTTTTGTTTTGTATTCACTTTTTATCTATTATTTATAGCTACTATATGATAAAACAAAAAATCTTCCAGTCCTTAAATTGTAACTACTTACATAATAATTTTTGCTTTGGCAAATATCTCTAAATAATTACATTAAATTAGAACTAGAAAATTTTTTTGCAATTAGTCTCTACTAGCTATATAGCATGCTAAATCTACTAATTTATTTGAATATCCCCATTCATTATCATACCATGCCACTAATTTTACAAATGTATCTGTTAACATGATTCCTGCTGTACTATCAAATATTGATGTATGAGGATCTGTTGTGAAATCAGAAGAAACAACTGGATCTGTTACATATTCTACAATTCCTTTCATTTCGTTTTCAGATGCTTTTTTCATAGCTTCACAAATTTCTTCATAAGTTGCTGGCTTTTCTAGATTACAAGTTAAATCAACAACAGAAACATCAACCGTTGGAACTCTGAAAGCCATTCCTGTTAATTTTCCATTTAAAGCTGGAATAACCTTTCCTACTGCTTTTGCAGCACCTGTTGATGATGGTATAATATTAGCTGCTGCTGCTCTACCACCTCTCCAGTCTTTTTTAGATGCTCCATCAACTGTTTTTTGTGTTGCCGTTGTCGCATGTACTGTTGTCATTAGTCCATCTTTAATTCCAAAATTATCATTGATAACTTTTGCAAGTGGTGCTAAACAGTTTGTTGTACAAGAAGCATTTGAAACAATATTCATACTTGGGTCATATTCTGTATTGTTAACACCCATAACAAACATTGGTGCATCTTTTGATGGTGCACTAATAATTACTTTCTTAGCGCCTGCATCAATATGTGCTTGTGCTTTTTCAAGAGTTGTAAATACCCCTGAACATTCTAACACATATTCAACTCCAATTTCTCCCCAAGGAATATTATGTGGATCCATTTCATTAAACACTTTTATATCTTTTCCATCTACCACTAAATGTCCATCTTTTTCTTCTACTGTTCCCTCAAATTTCCCATGAACGGTATCATATTTTGTCATATACGCCATATAATCTGCTGTAATAAATGGGTCATTAATAGCTACAACTTCTACTCCTTCTTTTTTCAACGCTGCTTGGAAAGATAAATTTCCAATTCTTCCAAATCCATTAATTCCAATTTTTACTGACATAAGATTTCCTCCTTTTTAGATACCTTGCAAAAATATTTTGGTATCTCTTTCTATTAATAGTATTACCCAAATTGCTTGAGCAATTCCATTCTATACTAAAAAAGAATACATTGCAAGTATTTTTTTTATATTTTAACTAGTTTTGGTTAGCTCTGGTTAGCTCTGGGACAGGTTAGCTCTGGGACAGGCACAAACTATCCATTTTTGGATACTTTTGGGACAAGTTACTGATTAACTTTCTATTATCTGCTTTTTGGCATAAGCTCTTTGTACAATTCTAATATTAATTCCTAATATTCTTGCAATTTGCAATTGAGTTACCCCCTGAATTTTTTTAATTTTCTGTATCATTTTATCTCTGTCATTTTTATTATATCTTTGTATTTCTTGTATGTTCTCTATACCTAACATTTCCTTAATAAAGTATATGACTTCTTCATCTGTTAATTTATTTCTCATTTCATATTCTAGCAATTCAATACTATCCTGAAATTTGAATCTTTTTTTATTAAACTCCAAAAACTCTCTTCTGGCTTGCTCTTTTTCTGATGAAAACATAGAAAAAATTTCATCTGTATCCACTATTTTATTTTCTATTTTTTGATTTAAAAAATACTCTACATAACTACTCCATGCATACTTACTCATTTGAGTAAGACCCGCTTTTACAGGATTTTGATGAATATACCTAACTAAATTTAGAATATAACATGAATTTTCGACATTTTTGCTACGAAATCGATTTTCAAATAAATGCCCTACTCTTTGATATTTTTTATTAAAATAATTAGCATAACTTGTTGCCATACTATGAATAATTTGAGATAATTTTTGATTTTCGTCTTTAATTTCTAAATGAATATGATTTGGCATTAAAACATAAGAATATAATTGATAGAAAAAAGCTTCTTTCGTCTTTTTAATGATACTTTGAAACTCTAAATAATCTTTTTTATCGAAAAAAATATCCTGTTTGTTAATTCCTCTTAACATACAATGATATACACTACTACAGCTCTGTTTTCTTGGTTGTCTTGGCAACCTATCTACCTCCTTTAATTCTTTACTACAAATTATTAAAAAGAGTATAACATATCTTTTTTATTTGGCTATACTCTCTTCACTCTTATTACTAGTTTTTTCTAACTTGTCCCTAAATTAACCATAAGTGGATAGCTTGTGCCTGTCCCAAAACTAACCATATAGTTTTTCTAGTACAATGATAAACATGGCATGTGACCAACCAAGTCCTAGTACCCAATTAGGTTTTAATGTAGTATTTTCTATTTGTTCGCCTAAAAAGTTGTGTTTTCCTGCTGTTTTGACAACAAAGTCAAAGGTTTCTTTTGCTTTTTTCTTTTCTCCCGTTTCTAAGTAATATAATGTCATCCATAGGTTCGCAATAGGCCATGGATTTCCATTTCTATAATGATCTTGTTCAAATCTTTGATATCCTCCTGTATAGGTTCTTAATGATAGGTTAATTCTTTCAATTGTATTTATCATTTTCTTTTCTTTTGCTTTGAATACTTTAAATGGTGTTACTGCCCCTATTATACTTATATCCATTTTTTGGTCTTGTGCATTTCTGATATATGATTTCTTTTCTTCGCTATACATAGTTTCATCAATATATTTTTTAATTTCTGTTTGTAATTTTTCTAATTCTCGTTCATTTTTTACTATTTTCTCTTCTTTTAATCTATTATTTTCAAAGTCAGATGCCTTACTTCCTAATACTTTGTAAATTTTTAGAATACTTTCAAAAGCAGCATAGATACTTGCTAAAGAATATAAATGAATTCCTTCATTCATTTCCCATAAGTCATAACTAACATGGCATTTCTGTGCCTGTTTATGTATGTTTGCTTTTATTTCTTCTTGTACTTTGTCTTTGTCATGTTTATCTTTTCCATCTATTTCTAGCCAATCTTTTACATATCTTTTCAAAAAGTTGATAGCTTTTTCACACATTTGTAAATTATCTTTTAGAAATTTTTCTGATTTCGTATATTGATAATGTTCATAAACGCCATATACCACACTTGCTGTTTCATCTACTTGATAACCCCAACATGGTGCTAATTTTCCATCAGTAAAAAATCTTTGCTCCCACATTCCATTTTTACTTTGTGTTTTTTTACAAAATTTTTTATAGAATTTTTCTGTTTCTTTGTCCATTTTTAGAATATCAAGTGCTTTTGTCATAAAAACAGCATCTCTTGTCCAGCAATAAGCATATCTTCCACACTGTGTAAAATTTTCGTCTACTTCTGCTGAAGCAATAATTCCTCCTGTTTCTGGATTTGTTAATAATGGAAATAATAAAATACTTCTTTTATAAATTTCATAGATTTTTTCTTCATAACTATTCTCTGGTTGTTTTAGATTTAACCCATTATGTACCTTTACATATTTTCTCCAATAGGTTTTTGTATTTATATATTCTTTGTTCAAGTCGATTTTTTTAATTCTTTCAATTTCATCTTCTAATTCCGATATATTTTTATTTTCTCCAATTAATATACAAATTTCTAATGTTTTCTTCTCCTGTGGCTTAATTACACCCAAATCATAACAAATACTTGTATCATTTGACATACCGATATAATCTTTGTCATAGATTTCTCCTCTTTTAATAGTATCCTTACTACCATTAATTTGATGTTTTAAAAGGCTATACCCCTTAGCAAAAGTTGAAAAACTAAAGTCATGAGCATATTGAATCATACCACTATCTATTATTTTACATCCCACATGATTATTTAAATCTGATAATAATTGAGAATGAATATAAAACTTAGTATCTAAATCAATTTTTCCATCATTTAAGAAAATATATTTTTTCACTAATACATTTTCCTTTATCATAGTATAGTCTGTCTGAACTATTTTTAAATTAAAATAGGTATTAGTAATTTCTGTATTTAGTATATTGGTGTCTGTATCATAATATTGCTTATAGATATTGTTAATATCCTCATGTAAATAAATTAAATCTGAATAATTTATTTTTACTCCTGTATGGAAAAAGTCAATGTATTGTCTGTTATCTTTGCTTGGAAAATAAATCCTTTGTATCTCTCCCTTACTTGTATAAGTTGCTAACATATTTTTATTTCCAATCATTGCTTCATTAAAATATTTGTTTTCCATGTTTTTCTCCTTCAATCCCCATTGATTCCAGCTTTAAATGGGGCTACTTTAATTTTTTATCTTTGTCAAATGGTATTTTCTATAAGACAACCAGTAAAATTTAAAAGAAGTAAATTACTGTAATCTCATTGTCTATCAGCTATTTCATAATAATTTTCCCCATTTTAACCTGGAACCAATGGTGACTATCAACCTTCTATTACATTGATAATTTGTTTTTCTAGTTCTTTAATTTTTTCATTAATTCGAAAGATATCTTCATCTTTTAGCGTACTATCCTCTATGTCTTGTCTTACATAGCTATCCATATCTCTTATTTCTTGTTTTAGCTTTTCAAGTCTTTCCATTATTTCTGTTCTTAATGTCTTAGCTACTTTTCTTTCTATTTTATGTGTCATTTCAATTCTTTCTTCTATTTGATTGATTTCATAAGTTTCACCAAATTCTGGTATGGTTACACCAATTCCTGTCTCTGTTCTTATTTTTTCCCCTAATATATCTTGTGAATCTGTCTCTCCATGTACTAAGAAAATATGCTTCGGCTTATTGATAAAAGAATAAATAAAATTCATCAATCCTTCTTGGTCCGCATGCCCTGAATACCCCTCAATATACTCAATTCTTGCATTTACTGCTATTTCCTCACCAAATATTTTTACGGTTTTAGCTCCATTTACAATACTATATCCTAAAGTACCAGGAGCTTGGTAACCAACAAAAAGTATGGTTGATTTTGGATTCCATAAATTATGCTTTAAATGATGTTTAATTCTTCCTACTTCACACATTCCACTAGCTGATATAATAATACTTGGTGTAGCATCTTCATTTAATGCTTTTGATTCCTCTGCTGTTTGCGTAAATTTTAGACCTGGAAATTCAAGTGGATTGTCACCTTGCATGATTTCCTCTTGTATGTGTTCTTCAAATAAATTGGTATTTTCTTTGAATACTTCTGTTGCTGAAATTGCTAAAGGACTATCTACATATACATTAGATTTCATTAAAGTCTTGTATTTTCTTCTAAATTCATCATCGTCTTTTACTTCTTTTCGTTTATTAATTTCATATAAGATTTCTTGTGTTCTTCCGTACTGCAAAAGAAGGAATTATGACACTTCCTCCATTATCTAAGGTTTCTGATACAATATCTAAAAAAAGTTCTGCCTTTTCATCATTTCTTAAATGGAATCTACTTCCATAGGTAGATTCCATAATTAAATAATCAGTATTTTCTATCATTGTTGGTGAATCTAATAATGGGATATCATTATTTCCTAAATCTCCTGTAAATACAGTTTTAGTTTCTTTTCCGTCTTCGTTTGTCCATAACTCAATAATGCTAGAACCTAACATATGTCCTGCATCATTAAATCTCACATGAATTTCTGGTGTGATTTCTATAATTTCATCATATTGTACTTCCTCAAAAATCTCTAAACATCTTGCCGCTTCTTCTGCTGTATAAAGGGGTGGCACTTCCTTTTCCCCTTTTCTTATTCTTTTTTTATTTTTCCACTGATTTTCCATTTCTTGAATATGTCCACTATCTGGTAACATTAAAGCACATAAATCACAAGTAGCCTTATGAGCATAGATTCTATTCTTAAAACCTTCATTATATAGTTTTGGTATTCTTCCTGAGTGATCGATATGAGCATGTGTTAATAACATAAAGTCAATTTCAGCTGGGTTAAACTCGAAATCCTCTGCATTTTGCATTTCCAATTCCGATTTTCCTTGCCACATTCCACAATCTACTAAAAATTTCTTTCCACAAGCCTCCACTAAAAAGTTAGACCCTGTAACAGTCCTAGTTGCACCCAAAAACGTAATCTTCATAAAATCCTCCTTTTTGAAACATTGGGGACAGGTCTTTTTGTTTCATTGTTCTCTTTATTGCTCCTCACAATTTTCTTCCTATCCTTTTTTCTACTCTTTTATTAAATTTTTGAAACAAATATTGTCTGTCCCTATTGTTTCAATTTAAAATTTTTACTTTTTTATTCATTTTAAATGATAAGTCTTTTTTGTTTAAGTTTTCTATATTTTCTATTTGTATCTTTTCCTCAAATGCATTATCGTCAAACAGTTGAACATAATACAGGTCTTTTTCTTTTATAACTTTTATATATAAATCTTCTAGGTTAATCACTCTTACATGAAAAATATTCCTTAAAATTTTATGGTTTAATTCTTTATTTTTGGAAAAACTGTCTATTATTTTAAATTCTTGTGCTTTTTCTATTAATTGATTTTCTATTTGCTTCATTTCTTCTTCTATTTCTTTTGTCTGACGAATTGCCTGCTTTTCATTCAATGATAGTAAACAATAATATCTAAATTCATAAATAAGATTCATTAATTCTAATTTTGTATCTGCTTTTTCTACTCTCTTTTGATAACATACTAAAAATATTTTTTGCAATGCCAAAATATTTTCTTCTATTTCTTTCTCTAAATTTTCAAGTTCTAATAATTGCAAATATTTTTCTTTTTCTTCTAGTTCCTTTTTATAGATTACAAATTTTTGTGGATTTAGTAAAGTATTTAACTTTTCTATTTTTTCTATTTTCTCTTCTCTTTCTTCTATCATCATTTTAGATAGGATTCTAACACTAAAAATTTTGTTTTGTAATGGTAAATGTTCATTTCTTTTCTCATATTCTTGTTGCAAACTCTCTTTATTGTTTAATGTTTCATCCATTTGTTTAATCTCTTTGTTTAATTTACGTTTTTCTATGGTTACTTCTTTTACAAATTTTTGATTATCTTTTATTTTTTCTAGTTTATCTTCTACGTCACTTTTTTCCTTTGCTAACTCCTCTTTAAGCTTTTTATTATATCGAATAGCTAACAATACTGATATCTTATTTAAAAGTTCCATAAAATTTTCTTGTTCCTTTTGACCATATTGTTCTTCCAATTTATTTTTAAAAGATTCTAGATAATCTATAATAAACTCATTATTTTTAATCCATTTATTGAGAAATTGATATCCTACTAAAATTCTAATATTTTGATACACAATATTGTGATAAATACTTTCAATTTCTCTTGGAATAGTAGTCCATGAATAACCATTAAAATCACGCATTGGTTCTACTGTATTAATAGTATTTCCTACATTAATCAAGTCTGATAAAGTTTTATCTATGATATAATAATTTTCTTTTATGATTGTTTCATTTTTATCTATTTTAGAAATACAATATAATAATTTTCTTTCGATTGGATAACAGATAATTCTTCTTTTCTCTTTTTCTACTAAAAAAGTTTTGTTTCCTAACATCTTTGCTTCTTTTGAATTTATTTTTACAATTTTTATATCGTTACAATTATTTTTAATGCTATCAATAATAGATTGTATAAATTCTTCTTTTTCCTCTACATTTGGCTTTACTTTTTCATAGTCTTTATATGCTATTTCAATTTTGTATAAAATATTAAGAAGCATACTTTTGGTATTTTCATCAAAATACTTTTTTTCAAGAATTCTTTCTAGTTCATTGTTATAATCTTTTTTTACAATTCTCTCTAAAAATTTGTCTGTCTTCTTTTGCAAAATCTTTCTCCTTTCAAAAAGGATTCAGCGAATGCTTTCATATATTCTTTATTATTATTTTTTGATCTTTAATTTTCTATCTTTTCACTGTTTCCCATCTTTAATTCATTCCACTTTTCTAAACTCATAAGCACTTCCCTTGGCTTACTTCCTTGATAACCAGAAATAACTCCTCTTTCTTCCATTTGATCTATAATTCTTCCTGCTCTAGCATATCCTACTTTAAATCTTCTTTGAATAAAAGATGTAGAAGCTTGTCCTGTTTCGACAACAGTTTGAATTGCTTCCATTAAAAATGGATCTGTTTCATCATCTTCTGCTTGTTCTTGTGCAATTTCTTTTTCTGTTTTATTACTATTTTCAATACTTTCTAAAATATCTTCACTATAAGTTGCTGTTCCATTTGATTTAACAAAATCCACAATTTTTTCGACTTCGTCATCTGTTACAAATGCCCCTTGTACCCTAGAAGGCTTTGGTGCACCTGATGGAAAATATAGCATATCTCCCTTTCCAAGTAACTTCTCAGCTCCTACACTATCTAAAATGGTTCTGGAATCTACTTGTGAAGATACAGCAAAAGCAATCCTAGATGGTACATTTGCTTTTATTAGTCCTGTAATAACATCAACAGATGGTCTTTGTGTTGCAATAACTAAATGCATTCCTGCGGCTCTTGCTTTTTGTGCTAATCTACATATCGCATCTTCTACATCACCTTTTGCTACCATCATTAAATCTGCCAACTCATCTACTATGATAACAATTTGTGGTAATTTTCCAATTCCTTCTTCTTTTTCTATTGCTTTGTTATAGCCTTTTAGGTCTCTTACTCCTTTTTGAGCAAATAGGTTGTATCGATTATCCATTTCTTGTACTGCCCAAGCTAATGCTCCTGCTGCTTTTCTTGGGTCTGTTACAACTGGTATTAACAAATGTGGTATACCATTATATACAGATAATTCTACTACTTTTGGGTCTACCATAACAAATTTTACTTCACTTGGTTTTGCATGATAGATAATACTTGTTATAATCGTGTTAATACATACACTCTTTCCTGATCCTGTCGCTCCTGCAATTAACACATGTGGCATCTTGCTAATATCTGCTAATTGAAGATCTCCTGCTGCATCTTTCCCTAAAGCTATGGCTAATTTTGATTCGTTATCTCTAAATACATCACTATCTAAAACTTCTCTTAAATGAACGGCTTCCCTTTCTTGGTTTGGTACTTCAATTCCAACTGCTTGTTTTCCTGGTATTGGTGCTTCAATTCTAATGGTTTCTGCTGCTAAATTAAGAGCAATGTCATCTGCTAAATTGGCAATTTTGCTAACACGTACTCCTTCTGCTGGCTTTAATTCATATCTAGTGATAGCTGGTCCTACAGAAACATTTTCTACTTTTGCTGATACACCAAAACTATATAAAGTCTTTTGTAATTTTGTAGCAGTATCTGTTAATGCCCTTGCTCCACCTTTTATGGCTCTTTTACTTCCCTTACTCAATATTTCAATTGGTGGATACTCATAATGTTCATCTTCTACTGTTACAGTATGTTCTAATTGTAATACCGCTCTTTTCTTTTCTTCTTTTTGTTCTTCTACATCTTTAAATAAGTTATTATCTAACACATCTGGTTGTATTTCTGTTTCTTGCCTTTCTACTTTTTTATTTTCTTGTTTAAACAGTTTAGACTGTTTCGTCAATGGCTCTAAATCTTCTCCACTATGGTCATATTTCTTTAATCCATTATTTTCATCTATGTTATCCACAATTCTTCCACCAAAGTTGATTTTTATCTGATTTTCCATTGGTGTTTTTTCTTGTCTTTCCAATTTCTTTTGTATTAGTTTTTCTTCTCTTTCCCTTTTTCTACGATGTGTTGGTGTCTCAATATCTGCATCACTTGGTTCTTTTCTTGTATGTCTATGCAACATTTCTCTTTGAGAAATTCTTTCTTCTTTTCTTTGTTCTACTCTTTCTACCAATTGACTAATCCATTCTGACAAATTAATTCCAAATGTAAATACTACTAATATAGTAGCAATTCCTAAACATAAAATAATAGCACCAATATCACCTAATAATTTTGTAAGTGGTACTGCTCCACAAGCTCCAACTGCTCCTCCACCTTTACTTTGCGAACCTAAAAGATAAGCATCTTTTACCACTTCTGATAATTCTTTATTATTATGCAATTCACCAGAAGAAATCTGAAATACACTAAATACTATGGATAAACTAACTAATAATACCCCATATTGTATTAATTTTGGTGTTAAATCTTCCTTCTCTTCTGATGCTAGTTTAATCGCAATCACAAATATCCCTATTGGTAATATGTATTGCATAAGACCTAACATGCCACCTAATATCTCATTTAATTTTACTCCTATTACTCCTGATTTCGTATAAATTAAAACAGCTAAAAGGATGCTAAGTATGATTAAAGAAATCACTGCTACATCCACCTTAGATGCTCTACTTTTTTTCTTTTTATATCTTCTTTTTTTTGCCATTTTTACACCATCTTTCTGTTTTGTGTATTGAGTACCTATTAGGAACTTTTCTTTTTGGACACTGCCCCGCTTTATTACCCTTCTATTCTTATCTCTTTTGCTTTGATTTATCCAATGTACTTGTATCATCCCTTAGCATATGATAATCTCAAATTTCTAAAAAGCCAGATTCTAAAAGTCATTGTTTGGTGACTTCTGACATCTGACTTTTGATTTTTTATTTTAATTCTTTTCTACTGTTTTGTATTGTTTTTATTGTATCTTCTAATGAAATTTGCATTAAATTTAATGCTTCTGTCATATTGGTTCCTAGCTTTTCTAATGTGTTATTTAATACATCTTCTGTATTGGCTAATAAACTATCTGCATATTCTTTGGTTCCTTTTGATATCTCTCTTGACATTTCATTTGCTGTTTCTATGATTTCTGTTTTTTGGTCGTATGCTTTTCTTGTTATTTCATGTTCATCAATCATTGCTATAATTCTATTTTCTGCTTCTTTTACAATTCCATCTGCTTCTTTTTGGGCTTCTACTAAAATACGTTGTCTTTCTTCTTTTACCCATTTAGCTTGTTTTAACTCATCTGGAAGCTTTAAACGAATTTCTTTTATTAAATCTAACATTTCATCTTTATCTACTACACCTTTTGAAGAAAATGGTAGATTTCTACTTGTTTCTAATAATTCCTCTAACGTTTCTAACAATGTGAATATTTCCATGGTTTACCCCTTTCCTTTTGGTTCTAAGAAGATAAGATGTACTCTTCCATATTTTCTTTCATCCATGATTTCTATTTCCAATTCTTTTAATTGTTGTTTTACTCTTTTTTCTTGGTCTGTTTCAATTATTATAATACTATCTTCCTTTATTAACTCATTGTTCAGTATTATTTTTACAGCCTCATAAGCAAAATTTGTATTATAGGGTGGGTCAATAAAAATTATGTCTGGTTTCTCATTTAATTTTGTTTTTAAAAATTCTTCGAAGGTAGTTTGATATATTTCAATTTTTTCTTTGGTGTGGGTTTTTTCCACATTCTTTTTTATAATTTGTATTGCCTGTTTTGACTTATCACACAAGATAGCTTTTCTTGCTCCTCTACTTACTGCTTCAATTCCACAAGCTCCACTTCCTGAAAATAAATCTAAAAAATTGCTTTCTTGCAGTTTGAATTGAAGAATATTAAATAATGATTCTCTAACTCTATCTAAAGTTGGTCTTGTGTTTTCTCCTTCTAGTGTATATAGTTTTGTCCCTTTTGCTTTTCCACCTATTATTCTCATACTTTGCCTTTCTTTGCTACTATTATTTTATTCTTTTTTTTGGTAATGTCAAGAGTATTCATACAAATGTAACATACATTTAACAGTTCTGTAATATATATCCTATTTTTTGTGCTTTTTATATATTTTCATACAAAAAAAGACTACCCT
>CAPBNZ010000053.1:0-7380 GCA_948585895.1 uncultured Clostridia bacterium
AAATTAAAAGGGGTTACCCATTTTTACTAACGGAGCGTAGCGAAGTTAGTAAAAAGCCAAAAAATGAATAGCGATAGCGTATTTTCATTTGTGCAACGGCGAGTTGCCACCTCTGACAGCTACGTTTTGATTTTGAATATTATCTTACGTGTATCTACAGTTATATTGTTTTCTTTAATGAATTGTTTTACATTTGATTTGTTAAAGACTTCACGTGCTAAATTTGGAGCGTGTTCAATTCCTAGTTCTGTTCGTAAACATTGTTTTGTTAGAATTATTGTATTGTTTATGTATTTTATATTATCCTTTATTATACTTGATAGATTTTCCATTTTATTTTGTAGTATTGCATTAAATATCTGTATAGCTTTAGTATCATAAGTATTATTCTTAATTGATGTATTACTGTCTGATTCTTTATATATTATTTTGTATTTATCTGTAGAATTAATTGGTGTATAGTTGTCTAGCATAGTGCCTACTAGCTTTACTGCCTCTACATCTTTTGTGATTATTACTGCTGTTGTATCTTCCTCCATATCACGATTTACACGTTTTATAGCTTGATAAAATTCATTTGCTATTCGTCCTATTTTATATTGTTCTATTTCTTTATTAGAAAATTGCCTACGTCTGTTAGGTGTTGTAACCTTGATGTCTTCATCTGAATTTAATCTCTTTTTTGAATAATACAAATATTCTAAAATGTATTGTTTTTCTGATAAATTAAATGTATGTGCTATCATAACGTTATGTAGTGATTTATATGTATTATCTCCTAACATCTTTTGAAAGTAATTAAGATATGGTGTATCAAAATATTCTGTTTTTCTGTTTCCCTCATTGTCTATACATTCTGACATCTGTGTTACAACCAAAGTCCTTTTTTTATTTAATTTTGACAGTATGCTATTACATATTATAAAAAAATTGTCATAAGACTTTTTTGTAGTTGATGTAGTATTTATCTCTATTAGTTCAATAGTCCACTTTTGGTGGTTTAGTACGTGAAACTGTTTACCTAACATATCTTTAAATTGTCTTTTTCTTAACTTATATACATTATTGATATTTGCTGACGCGTCAAGTAATATATTCTTTTCAAGAAACCAATAATCTAATCTTCTTTTTGGTGTATATAAAACTCCTCTTTCTAATATACACGTTCCATTGTAAAACTCGAGTACATCATCTAAAGCATTGAATATACTTTTTTTATGTTGTTTAAAGAAAGTGGATTTTTCTGTATCATCAAATGTATTCTTAACATCTGCTTTTATTTCTCTAAACTTCTTTAATGCGTCTTTATATTTTGTGTTGCTGTTAAATATATGTAAGTTAGATTCTTTATCTTTTCCATTTGTTTGTAGCTTTTTAAAATATTCTTTTAACTCAATAACTGCATTATCAAATTTCTCCTGAATATCTATATACTTTAAGTCTGCTCTTAGTTTTTCTAAATTTACTTTATCAATACTAATTATATCACACATATTTATAAACTCATCTATTACTAAAAGATTTCTTCCTTTAGTAAATTTTTTCCTTTTAACTTCATTTTCTGCAAGTGATTTATACATTTGATGAGTAATAAATATAATAGGATAAGTCTGTAATTTAAAGTTTATTTCTGAATCTGACATATCAGAATCAATCGTTTCTACATATATATTGTTTAGTAAATAATCTAGTCTTTGTTTATAGAATTTCAATGTATCTATATTTTGCATTACGAATAACATTCCTCTGTTTGAATCTTCACAAATATTTGATGAATATTTTTCTAAGTAGTCAATAATTTTATTTATAACAATGTAAGTCTTTCCAACTCCACATTCACAACCAAATAAATAAAAATAGTGATTAGGAGGGGTTGAAGTGATATGTAGTTTATAGTTTGTGCTTTCTAAATTGTATGTATAATTATTAGTCATCTCGTATTCGATTTGTTGTAATTGTTTTTGTAACTTTCCATAATCACAAAATCTTATTTTTCTTTGCTTTTCTGCGTGTATTTTTGCTCTTGCCTCATCAATATCAGGATAACTAACTTCTATCACTTCATTACCTCCTTTTCTTTTTAATCTTATAATTCGTAAGCTATTTCATTTATTAAGCTCTTATCCCACTTGTAAAAAGTTACATTATATCCATTTTTTAACATAACATCTTTTTCTGAATAATGTTTACCTTTAGTTGTAGGTACATATTTTTTACCTACTTTTTCTACATAGTGTAATTGTAGTAAAACATTTTGCACCTTAGCAACTGTAACGTTTTCGCCTATTATATATGTCAATTCTTTAGCCATTTGACTTGCTGTTAATTTATTATTACTCATCTGCCTCATCTCCTTTTATTTCTTCTTCATCTAATAGAAAAATTTTTTGAATATTTTCCATTATTACATCATTAACACCTTTTGTTACTATCTTAAATAGTCCTTCCATACTTGTAAAACTACCATTAGGAAGCTCTAAGAATGCTTTATAAACTTGTTTTACTTTTTTCATCTTTTTTCCTCTCTTTCTAAATTTAATTTATAGCTAACGGATATTTTTATTATTCATTTTGTAATTTATGTAATAATATCCGTTAGTTTTTATTTATGAGCTTATCCTAGTAAAACTACTAAACTCATATTTTTAACAGCAAGTGTCTACAATATCGCCATTTCCCCAATATTCTGCTAAATATTGAAGTGCATTACTTTTTAGAAGATATTGAGTTCTTATTTTGTCTGTTAGTTGATTATTTTCATTTACTAATGGTATTAGTCTGACATATAAGTCATTTTCCATTATAAATTCAGTACAAGATGAATTAACTATATTACTTATAATTGATAATCCACAACCTGCTCTTAAATCCTTAAAAAGCTCATCTTTGCTTTTATCAGTTAAAACAGCAAGTTCTGATAGTGAGATTCCGTCTTTCTCTTTGTTTAGTATTCTTTCTAGTTCAGTATAATCATTGTATGTTAATTCTTTTTTTGAATCGTACCATTCAAAAAACTTTGTTTGTGAAATCCTGTCATAAATGTCATATCTTTGAATTACCCAGCAAGCTGTCTGATTTGGCAAAGTAAGGAATAGTTCTCTAATTTTTTCACGTTTTTCGTGAACTTCTATAATATTTGGTACTTTTAAATTTTGTCTATCTAAAATAGAACAACCTAATCCTTTTTCCTCTATCTCTTCTAGTTCAAAGTTCATTGCTTCTTTTGCTGTCATTGTTTCTAGTTCTTCATCTAAAGTTTTCACTTTTTCTATTTTTGGTGTTTCTGCACCTTTTTTTATTTCTTCCATAAGGAAACCTCCTGTTTTTTTATTTGACAAGCTAGAAAAATAGGTTTATACTTAAATTGGATATATTAAGCAACTATTTTTCTAGTTGTCTATTAAGCTCTTACGAAAAGAGCTTTTTATTATGCCTTATTGTATAAAGCTCTAAATCTATCAATTACATCATCGCACACCATACACCAAACAACTTCTTCTATGTCTAATGAATTAAGCTTTTTAACTGTTTCATTAATAGAATTTGTTGTCATATAAAGAATGTATGATAATGTTGTCAATCCTTTTCTAATTGATGAATCTAAGATGTAATCGTGTTCATCACAACAACAAATGAAATCATAAAAATTTTCTTGTGGTATGCTATTTGTGATTTCATTTTCAAAGTAATCTCTATCTAAATCAAATGTCAAAAATTTATAGTCAGGTAATTTAATAGCAATTTCGCTTTCTACTGTGTATATTGGATTCTCTATTATATGGACTTTTGACATAGTTATCTTCTCCTTTCTTCAAAAATTGTTTTCCTGTTTTCGCCCCACCATTTACTAAACTACTAAATAAACAATGGGGCTAATGCCCTTGTGTTAGAGTATTTTTCGTTTTGAGTAACAATTTTTCTTCTTATATAATGTAGTTTTTCATCATCTACAGCGAGTATATATTGAATTATTTGAAGTAATATTTTGATATAGCTGTTTTGAGTGATGAAAAATTTTCTTATTAAATAAGAAAGAATTTTTGCTACTGTTTTGAGTTGTTGAATCATTTTGTGTTTTCCTCCTTTTTTAATTGTATTGAATTTTCAATGTGCTTTTTCATCAATTAATATTGATGTTTTCTGCTCTGCACCAACGAATAAAAGCCTGTTCTTCCACTTTCAAATCGCCGTTTTCATCAGGAACAGAGGGAAAATTAGGTGTCCTCATAAGTTCCCTCGTATCTTGCTCATTCTTTCCTAATTTTTTTGCAACAACAGGAACTTTGAAAAAGTTTAAATCTTCAATAGATTCTTTTCTTCTACATTTTAAAAAGTCTTTTATTTCTTGCAATGAATCTAATAAACTCTGAAACAAAAGTGTTTCTGCCTCGTCCATTTACACCCCTCCTTTGTATATTCAATTTCAATAGCATATACATTATAGTATATATTTCGAAAATAGTCAATACTTTTTTGTTATTATTTTTCAAAAATGTATTGACTATATATACAACGTAGTATATAATATTGTTTAAAGGAGGGAATATATGAATATTGAAAATTTTAAAATTAGGCAATATAGAAAGCAATTTAAACTTCGTCAGGAAGATTTGGCTACTAAAATAGATGTTTCTACTCAATTAATAAGAATGTATGAAAATGGCACTCGAAATCCTAGTTTAGAAAAGAAAAGAGCAATTTGTAATTTATTTAATATAACATTAAATGAATTAGAGGGTGCAATAGATAAAGAACAATTAAAATTAGAAATTGCTAATAAACTTAACACATTTAATTTAGAAGAAAATATATTTAATAGAACAAAAATTAAAATAATTGATAATTTCTATTCAGTATGCAAAGATAATTTGCAGTTAAAGGATATACTTAATAATAATTATTCTCCTGTAAATGAAATACAGCACTACATTGTCAATTTTATTTTAAAGAATTATATATGTGAATCAATTTTTACAAGCACTACTTATAATGAACATTTAATTACCAAAAGTTTTGAAAAATTTTCTTCTTTGATAACTAACTTTATAAAATCTAACTTTAGATTTATTGAATCTACTATAGAAGAATTACAGTATAAAGAAGATAATTGTAAAAATTTAATTCCCATAATGAATAATATCCATAATAATTGGAATGAATTAAATTCAAATGCAAGAGAATTTATAGAAAATAGTACACAGGTACTAAATAAAAAGCTATTTGGATATAAAGTTGAAAATACTGAAATGTCTATGAAATATGAAATTGGAAACATTGCTATACTAGAGTGGACTAATGACTTTTGCGATAATGATGATATTTTACTCTGTATTGATGATGTTATTAAATTAAGAAGAATAAAAAAATATGAATATGGAATCAGTATTCAAGCATTAAATCAAGTATTTGAAAATCAATTTTATACTAATGAAGAAATAAACAAAAATAACATTAAAATTATAGGAAAAGTTATAGGAATTAAAATTAAATAATTAAGTTATAAACATCTATAAAAGATGATTATATAAATAAATGGAGCAATATGTTTTTAGTTTGCAGACCGAAACATATCACTCCAAAAACGAACAAATACATTAAGAAATCATTTGAAATGTTTTCTTGTTATTAGTGTACTTGTTATATATATTTTAACAAAATGTGTACCAAAACGCAAGAAATCAAACAAATCTTTTCTTAAAAGTATTTGAAATTAAATATTTTTAAGGAGGTATTAGGTATGGCAAGAACAGGTCGACCAAAAAAGAAAATGTTAAGAAGAAAGAATCACGAGGGAACAGTTTATGAAAAAACTGTAATTAAAGAAAAGAAAGCAAAAGGAATCCCTATTTGTGATGTTTGCAAGAAGTGTGATATTCCTGAATCACAACGTATTTGCAACAACAGACAAAACTGTAAAAAATGTGAAAGATGTATGAATTGTAAGAAATTTGGAAAGTGTGAGAAAATTACATCTTATACATATTACGAGGCTCAATACATCGTTGGATATACTGATAAAGGAAAACCAATTAGAAAAACGATTACAGAAAAAACGGAAACAGAAGTAGTTGAACAGTTAAATCAAATAAAAGCACATAAACAAGGATTCATTAATAAAGATAAATCAAAGAAAACTTTATGTGATATATCAATAGAAAAAACACAATTTGATTATGATACAGGATATATAGATGAAAATTCTTATAAAACTAATATTGATACAATTAAAAGATTAAAAAAATATTCATTCTTCAATATACCTGTAAGAAAAGTAACAACAGAAATGTTAAAAGATTTCTTAACAACTCAAAAAGTTCTTTCTGAATCCATAATTAAGAAAAATGTTCAAATGGTAAGGAGAGCATTTGCAAAAGCTCACGCAGACAATTTAATTATAGAGAATCCTTTTCTTATAGATAAAGAACTAAAAACACCAAAAAGCACTATTCCAGTAAAAGAAGTTGAGGCATTTTCTGTAGATGACCAAAAAAAACTTGTTAAAGAACTTATGGAGGATAATATAACTCAAAAAGTTCCAATCTTATTAAGTTTATATACGTTGATGAGGTCTGGAGAAATACTAGCATTACGAAAGACCGATGTTGACTTAAAGAATAAAGTTATAAAGGTTAGAAGAACTATGACAAGAGGAATTAATGGAAAAAACAAAATAGGAAATAAAACAAAAACATATTCAAGTTCAAGAGATGTTATAATTACTCCTGATGTTGAAATTTTAATAAATATGGCACTAGATGAATATGTTGAAAATCCTGAACAATTACTTTTTTGTAATAAAGACGGAAAACCATATACAACACAAGCCTTAAACTCTTGTTTTAAAAGATTTTGTGAAAAGTACAATATAGACAAAGGATATAATGTTAATTTTCATCAATTAAGACATACAGGAATTACAAGATTAATCGAAGTTGGAACACCTGTAGAGATAGTTCAAAAAAAAGCAGGACATAAAGATATTACTACAACAATGAATATATACAATACAGTTCTTTCTGAAAGAGAAAAAGAAGTAAATAAAAATATAGAAAGACAGTTTGAAGAAAAAGGATTAAGTTTATCCATAAAAGATAAAAAAGAATAAATATTTAATGACGTATTTCATTATGGAATATGTCATTTTTAATAGGTAAAATTGCAGAAACAAATGCAGAAACTGACTAAAATCCAACGTTAAAAATGTAGTATTTGCAAACAATACATCATTTTTATAACCAAAAAGTTGGAGAACACCTCGACCAATTAAAAGATGTAGCAAAAATCCTTGTAGCTGTTGAGTTACAGGGATTTTTCTTTGCAAATAGACCAGTCGGTCTGTTCTTTGAACACCTAGAAATACAAGGAAGAATGACTTTTTAT
>CAPBNZ010000053.1:7397-8820 GCA_948585895.1 uncultured Clostridia bacterium
AAGTTCATAAATGATTGATATATAAACGTTTTCCAAACATTCTATAACCTAAATTTTTCTTTAAAAGTTGTGTAGGTATTTCTAAATTTTTTTGCTCTTGCAGAAAAAATCATCAATTTTTGCAGAAACTATTTTTATTTATTTCCTGTTTAATTAAATTATTTATAAATTCAAAAACTTTTCTAAAATCTCATTTGACAAATCAATTAAAAAATGTTATTATATATTTACATTAAGAAATGTGTCGTTGGTCGTAACGAAACATATATGTAATTGGTATGTGTAACCGTAAACAATGCACATACTATTTTTTTGTTTAAAATAAAAGCAAGGTAGCTCCGTAAAAACTACCCCACTCGACTATGTATGTTACCTAGTCTTTGTCATTCTTTTTATCTTCTCTTAATTGAAAGTTCTTTTCTTTTTCAGCAAGTAACATCTCAATTAATTGTAAGATAAGGTCGTAACTAGACATATAAGTAACCCCCTTTCCACCCTTTAGTAAAGGATTACCTTTCTGTCAATGAAAAGGTTGTTATTATATTACAACATAACTCTCCTTAATTCAAGCGAATGCCCTAAAATTTTAAATTATTTTTACAATGTTAATTTTCATCAATTAAGACATACAGGAATTACAAAATTAATCGAAGTTGGAACACCTGTAGAAATTGTTCAGAAGAAATCAGGACATAAAGAAGTTACTACAACAATGAATATATAATACTGTTCTTTCTGAAAGAGAGAAAGACGTTAACAAAAATTTTGAAGAAAAAGGGTTAAGTTTATCTATAAAAGATAAAACAGAGTAATTATATGATGACGTATTTCATTGTGAAGTATGTCATTATCTTTTATAAATATCATTTCACTTTTTTGCCATATTTTCATTAAATTTTTTGCATTCTTCGTAGTTTCCAGTATTTATTTTTTCTTCTCCTGCTATTTTCTTTAATAAATTAATTATTTCATTTGTTTGTTTCTCACTTTGCTTATATTCTGATTTAGATTCAGAAATATTATATTCAAACATTTTAAATACTATTATACCAAACACCATAAATTGTAAAATAATATATAGTAACCCATCTAACATAATGAATCTTATAATTTCATTTTTTCTTATGTCATAAAAGAAAATAATTGTAATTAATAATAATATGGAAATAAACATAATTTTCTTTGCAATACTAGAAAATTTTTTATCCAACTTTGCTTCGACTATTTCTACTGTTGCATTAGAGTATCCTATTCCAAAAACAGAAATAATAGTTATAACAAACCCTGTAATAATAGACAAAAGATTTATTAGCATATCTTGATTATCTTCTCCAAAAATCTTTTCCAGAGTATAAATTGAAATTTGTTCTTTACAAGTAGTAATATAATCAATTTTAAATTTATATGTATTTAAGAAAAAAAT
>CAPBNZ010000053.1:8836-12840 GCA_948585895.1 uncultured Clostridia bacterium
AAATATAATAATATATTTAGGGCTTTCTTCTATAATTGAATTTATCTTTTTTTTCATACTTTTACCTCTATTTTATTTATATCTCGTGACTCTATACAAATATTAGGCATATTCTCTTTTTGACAGTCTTGAAAGAATTTCATTTGACTATTTATTAATTTTCCTGAAAAATTTTCAAACACATCTATTATTGTATTTCCTAAATATTCAGGAGCAGGATTTTTTTCATTGCTATTTTCTAAAACTCTAACACTTAAAACAGTGTGTACGTTTTTTAAATCTATATCTTCCATTTTATCCTTATTATTTTTATACCTAACTTTTATACTTTTTATAGAATCTAAATCCATATTTAATGCTTTTATCAACATAAGAATAGATTGTTTATTCATTGTTGACTTTCTATTTTCAAATGCACCAAATTCAAGTCTAACAATATTGGCTTCATATTCGTTAGATGTTTCTTTACACTTTTCAAATACATTCATAATACATTTATTATTTTCTTTATTTTCTTTTAAAAAGTCATATTGATTTTTTGATAAATCTAATGTAATTTGCACACTACGAATTTGTGAAGAATTATCTAACTCCTCTTCATTAAAATCATTAATAACTTCACTTAATCTAACTTCCCATATATTATTTTCTTCATTAGGTAAAAAACTAGAAAAATACTGCTCAATTAGTTTTTTCTTTGCTCCATATGTATTAAAGTCCATAGCAAGTGTCCTATATGCAGAATCATATACAAGAGTTACTAATTCAACAACATCATCTTTAATTTCCGTATATTTCGGATTTGTTAATCGTGCAGTATATGGCTTATAATTTAATCTAAATTTACCAAAAGGAACAATCCTTTTCTCTTTATATGAATCATTATAAATAATAGGGAAAATTGCAACTATATCCTTTTCAATTTTTCGCAATCTATCTTCCCATTTTGCTAAACTAATGTTATCTAAAAAGTCAATAAAATTCAAATTAGTCAATTCATTATTCTTATATATTCCTACATTATAAAAAAGTATTGTTTTTCCCATTTTTTTCCCCCTCAATCTTTCGACACAATTCTACCATAAAATTCTTTTTTTTTCAATAATTTAGTATGTATTACATTTGCTAAATTGCAGAAACAAATGCAGAAACTTAAACAAATGAAATCCATATAATCCACAATTTATGCGTGTTTTGTGGATAACCATAATAAAAAGTTGGAGAACACCTCGACCAAAAAAGACCGTTTTTCAAGGAAATTCCATAGAATTTGAAAACAGTCAAAAGATTTTAAAAGTGCTATTTTCTAAGGAAGTTAGAGAATAGCACAATTTTTTTACATTCTGAAAAATTCTCAAAAATTCCGTTATTTTGTTCAGAAAAATGTTCCGCAATTTTTAAAACTCATAAAAAGATTGTTCCGCAAATTTCCGCAAAGCAAAATTTATTGATATTTAGGTACTTTCAGTGTTGTTCTAAAAAACTGAAAGGAGAACTATTGCTATGGATTTTATACCCTATAAAATAAATGAATATCTTGAAAATGTTTTCTATCAAATTCCAAAAGAACTATTTGTAAATCCTTATTATAAAAACTTAAACTCAGATAGTAAATTACTATATTCATTATTACTTGATAGATTATCGGTTTCAATGAAAAATGAATGGATAGATGAAGAAGGAAATATATTCTTAATATTTTCAAGAAAAGAAGCACAAGAAAAACTAAATTTATCAGACAAGACAGTTACAAAAGCATTTAGACAATTAACAGATGTTAAATTGATATATGAAAAGAAACAGGGATTTAAAAAGAATAATATTATCTATGTTGGAAAGATAAATCATATATCAACTGCTAATATTACGAGTCGTAAAAATTACGATTCAAGAAACGGAAAAACTACAAGTCAAGAGTCGGAGAATTTACGATGTAATA
This sequence comes from uncultured Clostridia bacterium, assembly GCA_948585895.1. GTDB lineage: Bacteria > Bacillota > Clostridia > TANB77 > CAG-508 > CAG-269. The sequence continues at coordinate 10,776 of CAPBNZ010000053.1, forward strand.
AGAATAAATATAGTAAAAATAATTATAGTAATATACCCAACAAAAGAAATTCATTTTGTAATTATGAGCAAAGAACTTATGAAGATGGAGAACTAGATAAATTATATTGTAATGTTTAAAAAATTAAAGAAAAAGGAGATTAAAAATTATGGAAGATAAAGAATTAAAAGAAAAATTTATTGATGAGAAAACAGGAATTGAATATATAAGAAAAGGTGACTATTATATACCCAATTTAGTAATAGAAGCTCAAAGAAAAATTAACTTAAATAGATATGGGCGATTAAGATTAGAATATTTAAAAAAGCACAAAAAAGCAGAATATACAATTTTATTTATGGATAATAAATTAAATGAACATTTAGAAGAAATACAAGAAACTGCTAAAAAAAGAGTAGAAGAAATTATAAAATCATTAAAAGAGCAAAGTAATTTAACAGAAGAAATGAAAAATACTGACCAACTTTATTGGGTAGGAATGATGAATGTGCGCCAGTTAGGTGTTTAATATATAGTAGGTGGAAATCCTATCTAGTAAGGTCTAACCAACCGCTAGTACCTAGATTTTGGAGTTGTAACTGTGAAGTTACAATTTAAGCGTAAATCGGGGAGAGTTCGAGCCGCAATGCGAAAGCGTGAAACTAATTTAGACCCGTTAAACTAGTCAAGCAGAAGTTGATACCTTGTTCATGGTAGCAAACAATAACACATTAACGATATGGTGAGGAGATGTGGGTTCTGTCGGGTTCATAGGGGGTGGCGAGTTCTACATTAATATATTAAACAGACCTGGGAGGTCTTGCAAGTTCTCTAAACAGAGTATGATAAACTCTTTATTCGAGTTAAAGAAGTGTAAAAGCTGAGGTTTATCAAATGACTTGCAAGAAGTCGGACTAATTCGTAGTAGCTATGAGGCGAGTAATGACCGTGGAGCGAAGGGATTAGCATAATAATCAACTGAGAAAACAAACATTTACACACGGGAGGTGAGTAATAAATGGAAAATGACTTTTCAAAGATAGCTAAGCAGTTGAAAGAGTACAAAACAGTACAAGGTATAATGAAATTTGTAAACAAAGAAGCAATCATAAAACAACATAATAAACAATCAAATAATAAAGCAACAGGAATAGATGGTATAGGAAAACAGGAATATGGAGAGAAACTAGATGAAAATGTAAACAACTTAATAAATCGAATGAAAACAATGTCATACAGACCAAAAGAAGTAAGAAGAACATATATACCAAAAGTAGGGAGCAAAGAACTTAGACCACTAGGAATACCAGCATACGAAGATAAGTTAGTACAAGGAGCAATGGCAGATGTTTTAAATGAGATTTATGAAAATATATTTTTAGATTGTTCATATGGTTTTAGACCTAATAGAGATAGTCATAAAGCAATAAAGAAACTAGATAAAATAATAATGAAAAAGAAAATAAACTATGTAGTAGACGCAGATATAAAAGGTTTCTTCAATAATGTTAATCATGAATGGTTGATAAAATTTTTGAAACATACGATACAAGACCAAAAGTTTATTAGGTATATAGGAAGATTTTTAAAGTCAGGAATAATAGAAAATATGCAACATTATGAAAATGACAAGGGAACACCACAAGGAGGGATAATATCACCAATATTGGCAAATGTATATCTACATTATGTACTTGACTTATGGTTTGAACTGTACATCAAAATAAAGAGTAAGGGTGGAGCATATCTAGTAAGATATGCAGATGACTTTGTATGTTGCTTTGAAAGAAAAGAAGATGCAGAAATGTTTTACAAAGAATTAAAAGATAGGTTAAACAAATTTGACTTAGAACTAGCAGAAGACAAAAGTAGAATAATCCCATTTGGGAATAACAACAGCAAAGAAAAGTTTGACTTTTTAGGATTTACACATATAAATGGGAAGAACAGAAAGGGATATTACAAACTAGTACATGTTACAAGCAAAAAGAAAGCAAAGGCAAAGAGACAAGCTGTAAAACAATGGCTAAAAGAAAGTGTAAGAATATATGAAATACCATATTTAATAAAGTTATTGAATATAAAG
>CAPBNZ010000054.1 GCA_948585895.1 uncultured Clostridia bacterium
TTCGTCTGGCTAACGTGATGTAAAGGGGCGATTCACTAAAGGTGGAATGAGGGCAAATCTCATATGGGTGTCTACCACTTGTAGTTTTTGAATTTATAAAATAGATATAAGAGCGTGTATTGTATAAAGAAAGGAGAAATTGGAAATAATTACAACTAAAGGAGTGAGATTTATGCAAGAAGAAAAGATAGAAAAGAAAAAATATAAAAAAAGAAATGATTTTAAAATAAATATTATATTTAATGAAAAAGGAGAAGCATTAGAGAGAATTATTGAAAGAGCATTTGGAAATTATTGTCTAAAGAAAAATTAAAGTAAAATAATGGTATTTAATGAGATAATATGATATAATAGTTGGCAAGAGTATCAATATTATCTCATATATTTTTATAGCAAAAAGGAGGTAAAAGTGAGCTATACAATAATGAATAATATTGATTATAAAGTAGGCATATATATAAGGCTTTCAAGAGAAGATGAAGAAAAAGAAAAATATCAAGAAAGCGAAAGTATTGGAAACCAAAGAACTTTGCTAATGCAATACATTAAAGAGAACAAATTAAACTTTATATCAGAATATGTTGATGATGGTGTAAGTGGTACAAGTTTTGATAGACCTGCATTTAATAGAATGATAGCAGATATTGAAGCAGGTAAAATCAATATGGTAGTAACAAAAGACCTATCAAGATTAGGTAGAAATTATGTGCAATCAGGATTATACATTGAAACATATTTTCCAGAACATGAAGTAAGGTTTGTTGCAATATTAGACAATATAGATACGGCTTATGATACATCAAACAATGATATAGCACCATTTAAATCAATATTAAATGAAATGTATGCAAAAGATACATCAAAAAAAATAAATAGTGTATTACAATCAAAAAGAAACCTTGGAGAATATTTAGGAACAGCACCTTATGGCTATAAAAAAGATCCAGAAAATAAATACCATTTAATAATAGATGAAGAAGCAGCAAATGTTGTAAAACTAATATATGAAAAGTATTTAGCAGGTTTTGGCACAATGCAAATAGCAGATTACTTAAGTAAAAAGAAAATTCCAATTCCATCAGATTATAACAAGAGAAAAAGAGGAACAAAATCTCTAACTTATGGACTATGGCAACAATCTACAGTAAGATTTATTCTTTCAAATGAAATTTACACAGGAACAGTTATACAAGGAAAAAGAAAGAAAGTAAGTTTTAAATCTAAAAAGTTTATAGATTTACCAGAAGAAGACTGGATAAAAGTAGAGAATATGCATGAAGCTATTATAAGTAAAGAAGATTTTGAAAGAGCAAAAAAAGTAATTCAATCAACTAAAGGCTCAAGAGTAGTACAGAATGATTACTTATTCAAGGGCTTACTTCGTTGTTATGATTGTAAAGGATATATTGGAATAAGAAGTCCAGATAAAAACGGAAATATCTATGGCAGATGTCAAAGATATGGAAGGTTTGGAAAATTTGATGTATGTTCACCACACAATTTTAATTATCAAGTTTTTGAAGAACAAATGCTAGAAGTTTTAAGAGAAGTTTGCAAAGAATATACTAATATAAAAAAACTAGAGGAAATTGCAAAACAAACTAAAACAAAACAATGTAAAGAGTTTGATATAAAAAAGCAAATAGAATCTTTTAAACAAGCAATAGACAATGAAACTAGAAAGTTGGAAGTAATGTATGATGACAGACTGGAAGGAATTATTACACTTGATGAATATATGAAAAATGCAAATAGAATAAAAGAATTAGTAAAAGGATATGAACAAAACATCAAAGAACTTGAACAAGAGATATCTGAAGAAGATAATAAAACCAAAAGTGAAAGCAAATTAGATAATTTAATAGAAGAATTTCTTAATATGGAGAAACCAACCAAAGAAATAATTAGAGAATTTATAGAAAAAATTGAAATTCATAGCGACAAGCAAGTTGATATTTATTTCAATTTTAAACCATTACAAGATTTAAATAATAATTTTATATGTGCTAGAAAAGAATATGAGAAAAAAGTAGGATAGAAAAAATGTCCACAACCGCAATACACACATAGCTCTGTATGGGTAATCATAGCAGAAGCGATGTTGGGATTTGGTGATAAAGCCCTAGAGTTATATCGTATGATAAATCCAATTGAACATGCTAGAACCAAAGAGGCTAGTAAAAAATATAAAGTGGAACCTTATGTTATAGCAGCAGATATTTATGGTACAGGTAACCTAGCTGGAAGAGGTGGATGGACCTGGTATACAGGATCAGCAAGTTGGTATTATAAGGCAGGAATAGAAAACTTGTTAGGATTAAAAATCGAAAAGGGATATTTAAAAATACAACCATGTATTCCAAAAGAATGGAAAGAATATCAAATAAAATATCAGTGGAAAGACAGTAAGTATCATATTACGATTAAAAATCCAAACGGAAAAAATGTACTAGAACAAGGTAATAGTAAAATTCTTTTAAATGGCAATGAAGTAGATAATTTTATTAAGTTGGATGGTAGCAGAAATGTTTATCAAATAGAAGTTATCTTATAAGAGTGAAAAAATATAAAAGGGAGAATTCACTTATTATCTGAATACTATTACCTTAATCTTCTTTGTTATAAATCATAAAAATTCCTAAATTCATAACCTTGTTCTTTTAAATAGTCAATTGAGTCTTTTAGAACAGATGGGGTATCACTCACATTAGAAGTATCATGCATTAATACAACTAAAGTTCCTTTACCCTTACAAGATTTTTTCAAGTTTTTTAATAATTGACTACTGTTATATTTTTTGATAGAATCATTATTTAAGCAATTCCAATCAATAAAAGTATAATTCATATCAGAAAGAAGCTTAGCAGCTTCTTTTTTTTTCGCTTTGTTATTAGGTGACATAAATCCGTTGGGGAAACGGAACACATGAGAACAATAATTGTCAACTCCAATTGCTTTGCTGATTTCAATGTCAGTATTTTTAATTTCAGATATAAAACTATCAGCACTTTTATATAGCTTATGGTTATCGTGATTGTATCCATGATTAGCAATATAATGACCTTCTTCATAAGCTCTTTTCACTAATTCAGGATGTTTTTTTACATATTTGCCAATTACAAAAAAAGTAGCTTTTACTTCTTCTTCCTTTAAAATATTTAATATTTTACCAGTAGCTTTTAAGGTTGGACCATCGTCAAAAGTAAGATAGGCTATTTTTTTTTCCTGCTTTGTTAAAGTGGAAATTTTTTCTTTTAAGGATTCGTCTATTATACTATTGGTTGTTAGTTCAATGGCTAAGGAAAAAGAATGGGAAAAAAGGCAAAATATACTAGCAAAAGCAATGATAGATAATGTAATTATAAATAAAATCTTTTTTTGTAAGATAATCAGTTTCATGATGCCTCCTATCATTTAAGTATATGATAAATGTGCGAAAAAATGTTAAAAAGTTGATACTTCTGACCTATTTTACACTATTTGCCTCTTCTAATGTAATATAACCATATTCTACCATTTTATTTAACACATGTTTTTGACGTTTTTTAGCCAAATCAGGATTAACGGTTGGACTATATACAGAAGGAGCATTGGGAACACCTGCTAACATACTAGCTTCTGCTAAAGTCAAATCACCTGGGTCTTTTTGATAATAGCCCATACTAGCATCATAAATACAGTAATAGCCATCTCCAAAATAGGAAGAGTTAACATAGAAAGCAAAAATTTCATCTTTACTGTAATTTTTTTCTAAATCGTAAGCCGCAAAAATTTCTCCCAGCTTACGGATTAAAGTCTTGTCCTGACTAAAAACTACATTCTTAGCAACTTGTTGTGTAATGGTACTACCACCTTCATCAAACTGACCATCACGAATGTTGGTATAAAAAGCTCTGGCAATTCCAATTGGGTCAATCGCACCATGTTTATAGTACCTATGATCTTCTACAGCGATAACAGCATGAATATAGTTTTCAGGTAATTTGTCAAAAGGTGTATAATTCTTCTTGTTAGTTATGGTTTCTACTCTTGTAATTAAGGGTTTTTCTTTTAACGTATTAGAATAATAACCAAAGCCTATCATAAACATAAGGCTTACAACAACAACAAAGAGAATAAATAATATTATTAATATTTTTCTAAATAACTTCATAAATAACAAAACCTCTTTTCTTTTTCCATTATATAACAAATATTTTAACAAGGGAATAGAATTTATAAAAAATTAAGATATAGCCATATACATCAAATAAAACAAATAAGTGACTCTTTACAAAAAAATATACATATGATAAAATAACAAACAATGAGATATAAATATATTTTATTGCTTAGTAATACCTAGAAGAGGTGAAAAATAGGATGAAATTTACAAAAATGCATGGGCTGGGGAATGATTACGTCTATATGGATGCTATCCATCAAAAAATAGAAAATGAATCATCTCTAGCTCAATTTGTTAGTAACAGACACTTTGGTATTGGATCAGATGGATTAATTTTGATTTGTGAAAGTGATAGAGCAGATTTTAAAATGAGAATGTTTAATGCAGATGGGACAGAAGCAGAAATGTGTGGAAATGGAATTCGTTGTGTTGGTAAATTCGTGTATGACAAAAAGTTAACCAATAAAACAACAGTTAGCATTGAAACATTAGCAGGCATCAAAATCTTAATATTAAATGTAAAAGAAGGAAAAGTAGAAACAGTAAAAGTGGATATGGGAGAACCCATTTTAGCACCAGAAAAAATACCAGTGATGGCAATCGAGGAACCTGTACAAAATTTAAAAGTAAAAGCTCTTGATCAAGAATTTACTTTTACTTGTATATCAATGGGAAATCCACATGCTATTACAGTTGTTGAAGATACAAAAAATTTCGATGTTGAAAGATATGGAAAAATTTTGGAAACAGCATCTGTATTTCCAAACAAAACAAATGTAGAATTTATAGAAGTTATAGATGAAGCACATGTGAAAATGAGAGTTTGGGAAAGAGGTGCAGGAGAAACCTTAGCTTGTGGAACAGGAGCATGTGCAACAGCAGTAGCTTGTAATTTAAATGGAAGAACTAATAGACATGTATATATAGAGTTATTGCGGTGGAACATTAGAAATTGAATGGAAGAAAGAAGATAATCATGTTTATATGACAGGACCAGCTGTTACTGTATTTGAAGGAGAAGGGTTAGAGAATCTGTCTTAATGTGGTTAATTGAGAAAGGCAAAGTGCGAATTTGTCATTTTTATACACTGCAAAGACAGATAAAAAGGAGGAAAAAGAATGAGTTTCATTAATGAAAATTTTTTAGAATTACAAGATAGTTATCTATTTTCAACAATCGCAAAAAAGGTAGCAAAATATACAAAAGAAAATCCAGATAAAAAGATTATCAAATTAGGAATTGGAGATGTTACCAAGCCAATTGTACCAGCTTGTTTAGAAGCTATGCATAAGGCGGTAGAGGAAATGGGAACAGCAGAAGAGTTTAAAGGTTATGGACCAGAACAAGGTTATGAATTTTTAAGAAAGGCAATTGTAGAAAATGATTATAAACCAAGAGGAATTGAAATAGAGCAAGATGAGATTTTTGTATCAGATGGAGCAAAATGTGATTGCGGTAATATCGTAGATATTTTTGCTCAAAACAATAAAGTTGCCATAACAGACCCTGTATATCCAGTTTATTTAGATACGAATATTATGTCTGGAAGAAGTATTACCTATTTACCAGTGACAGAAGAAAATAACTTTATACCAGAATTACCAAAAGAGAAGGTAGATATGATTTACTTATGTTTTCCCAATAACCCAACAGGAACCGTTTTGAAGAAACAAAACTTAAAAAAATGGGTGGATTACGCAAAAGAAAATCAATCTATTATTTTATATGATGCTGCTTATGAAGCTTTTATTACAGAGGAAGATATTCCCCATAGTATTTATGAAATAGAAGGAGCCAGAGATGTTGCTATAGAATTTAAAAGTTACTCTAAAACGGCAGGATTTACAGGTGTTAGATGTGCTTATGTTGTGGTGCCTAAAAGCTTAAAAGGATATACAAAAATCAAAGAAGAAGTAAGTCTAAATAAATTATGGAACCGAAGAACCTGTACAAAATTTAATGGTGTATCTTATATTGTACAAAAAGCAGCAGAAGCAACTTATTCAGAAGAAGGAAAAAGACAAATAAAAGAAAATATTAAATCTTATTTAGAAAATGCTAGAATTATTAAACAAGGATTAGAAGAAGCACAATTTACTGTATATGGAGGGGTAAATTCACCTTATATTTGGTTAAAGGTACCAGAAGGGATGACATCTTGGGAATTTTTTGATAAATTATTAGAAGAAGTAAATATAGTAGGTACACCAGGAAGTGGATTTGGTTTACATGGAGAAGGATATTTTAGACTAACAGCATTTGGAACAAAAGAAAATTCAATGGAAGCAATAGAAAGAATCAAAAGATTTTCCAATAAACTAAAATGAGAAGGTAACGTATTCTAAGAAAAAATAGAATATCAAGGAGGAAAGCATATGATAAATAAAATGGATGAGCTAACAAAAGAGGAAATCAATCACATTAAACTATTATCAAAAAATGAATTAAAGAAATTAAGTTTTGCAGAGTTATGTATTTATCAGGAAAATTTAAACAAAATTAAAGCTAGATATGAAGAACTTACACAGAAGAATTAAGGAAAGGAGGTGACAATAAATGGAAGCAGCATTAAATCAGAATTTTATAAAGGATTATGCACAAAGTAGAAAAGATATCTATGATGAATTAAAAGGCAGAGTAAGTACCGTTATTTTAAATTCAATGAAAGGTTACTTAAGACAAAAAGAAGTGGCATTTGATGGGAGTAGTGTTGATTTAGAGGAATTTAAAAAGAGTGTTGTACAAAAACTAGACAAGCAAACACAAATGCAATTAACCAACATAGAAAACGAATTAAATAAAGAATTAGGAACAGTAATTACTAGTCTAAAAGATGGTTCACAAACAGCATTTAGCAAATTTGCTAACAAATTTGGGAAATTTACTAAATCAACAGTGGAAATGGTTGCAAGAGGAACTGCCATAAAAACAGCTGCAGCATTGTCACCTACTTTAGGAACGGCTGTATTAGGAACTTCAATAATTGCACCAGTTGCTATCAAAACAGTAAAAGATATAAGGGAAAACAAAGAAGAGTCAACAACAGCAGCATTAGATGTATTATTGTTAAAACTATGTTCAAAAGAAAATGAGGATAAGAAAGAGTTTTTTGTTTCAAAGGAAATAATGGACTTAGTTGCCAATAATTTAGAAGAACAGCAAATTATGGTAAATAAAAACGATTCATTAATGTTTTTAAGAGATATTACAAAATTGGATAACAAAAAGAAACAACAAGTAGTAAAAACCATCAATAGCCTTAAAGGGTCGCCTTATGATGTAGAAAAAACGATACAAGAAACAAAGATGAACCTAAGCAAAATAAAGAGTATTCTAGGAAAAGATGTAATTGCACCAATTTCAACAGCTGCTTTATATGGAATGACATTAGGAACAACATTAACACAAATTGCACCAGATGCTGTACCTTCTATTATATCTGCTTTAGCAGTTGGAGGAGTTACAGGAAATGTTTTAGCGGCAGGAGGAGTAGGAGGCGTACAATTTGCATTATCTAAATTGGGTGGAAGTATACCAATTGTAGGAAATATTATAGAAAATGCAATGGAAAAAATAAATGATACAGAAACACTAGCAGCATCAACAGGGGTTGCGGTAGCAGGAGTAATTGCAGCAAAAGTTGTACCAGGATTAGTTTATAAAGGTGCCAAGGGGATTATCAATAAAGTCAAAAATAAAAAGATGGCTCAAGAAGCAAGAGAAGAATTAACAGAAGAAATAGTAAGCAAGGCAATTCAGGATGCAAATGAAGAAATGGATGCAAGAAGTGATACAAGTGCTATTATAGATATTGTAAAAGATACTTTGCTACAAAGAGGAATACAAGTACCACAAAATATAAAATCTCCAGATGAACTTAAAGTTTATTTGAAAAGACTGGATACAGAAGATAAAAAGCAAGTTTATAAAATTGCTGATATATTAGAACAGGTTAAGGAAGATAGTAATAAAAGCTTTAAAAAGTCATTAAAAAATATTGCGAAAACAGCTTATTGGGGAGGTGTAATTGCATTAGCAGGATTAGGAATGTATGATGCATTTATCAATCCAGGTTTTATTGATACATTAGCAGAAAAAAATAAGGTGGAAAGGCAAGTGGAAGCCTTAAATAAAGAAAATGAGCAAAAGGAAATGAAGGAAGTAGGGGAAAAAGCAGAAACTAAGAGTGCCAGAGATATAAAAGAAGCAAGGGATAGAGCCAATGCAGGTGAGACAGAAAAAGTAACAGTTAGAGATATTGTTAATAAACAAGTAGCAGAAGCGAATAAGACGTATGAAACACAAGTAGAAGAATTTAGAAAGTATCTACCAAAAACAGAAGATGAGGCTAAATTAACATGGAAATTTCCATTTGAGCCAGCACAAACTCCAGATGATGCAGAGAAAATGAGAGGACTTTTGGAAGAAATGCATATGGTAAGAAGAGATGGTATAATAAATAAAGATTTGTTAACAAACGTTTTAGAAAAGGCAACACAAAATAAAGACTGTTTAAGAGAATTACAAAATGAGTTAGGGGTAAAAACAGTGGAAGAAATGGTAAATAGTCCAAGTGTACAATACTATTTTAGGCAATTAGGACAATATCAGTTACCATCAGGACTAGAAAAGCAAATGGTAGATTATATAAAAGATACCATGTTAAATCCATCTAATGGAGCAAGAGGAGCATCCTATAATTGCTTTAGTGATGTACTAAATAATTACTTTCAGGAAAACTTAGTAGATATTCCAACACAATCGTCATCTATTGCTGAGATAACAAGATACTTAAAACAATTAGAAAAAGACCCTTTAAAACAAAATGCTTTAGAATCCTATTTTCTAATGAATGGAAAGAACACAGGTGATTTTGAAGGATTTGCAGAAGCAATAACCAATATGTTTAACAGTAAACCTAGAAAGGAAATTCTACCAAAAACGCAAGAAATAAGAGAAATAGCACAAAAGGCTACAGAAAGTAAAGAAGAGGTAATAAAAGCATTGGAGAGTCCCATTCCTTCAGATCCTAAGGTGATAGCAGGTATTGGAGCAACTGCTGGGACAATAATTGGAACAGCCAAAGAAGTATCAAAAGGTATCGTTTCTAAAATTAAATCTATGATAAGAAATATATCGCCCTTTAAACAAAAAAGTTTACCTCCAGGACAAGAAGAAATAAAGGAAGATACCTATAAAAAAAGAGCTAGGCCAGAATTAGAGAAATTAAAAGTAAAACCAGAGAATTTAACACCAAAGGAAGGAACAATAGTAAAGAATAATGAGAAAACAAAAGAAAGACAAATTTAGTTAGTATGGAAGGAGAAAGTAATGAAGGAAAAATTTGTAGAAATATTAAGAACTGTAAAAAGAGAAGGAATAGAGGAATTAATTAATTTTTTAGAAAAATCAGATTTCTTTATAGCACCAGCAAGTACCAGATTTCATGGTGACCATGAAGGTGGGCTAGTAGAACATAGTTTAAAAGTATATGAGATATTAAAACATAAAGCACAAAATTGTATTATGCCAATCGATATACCAGAGGAATCCATTATTATCATTGCATTATTACATGACATATGCAAAACAAATTTCTATAAAGTAGACTATAGAAATGCCAAAAATGCCTTAGGTGTATGGGAAAAGGTACCATACTACACAATAGATGATACCATCCCATATGGACATGGAGAAAAATCGGTTATGATGATAACAGAATACATTAAACTAACCCCAGAAGAAAAATATTCAATTCGTTGGCATATGGGATATACTGAGCCAAAAGAAAATTATAATGCAATTGGTAGTAGTTATACTAAATATCCAATTGCCTTATTAACACATGAAGCAGATTTAGAAGCAACCTATTTGTATGATACATAAGATTGAAGATTAGGAAGGAAATAAAAATGTTAGCATATATCAAAGGAACTTTAGAAATGAAGATGACAGGATATGTTGTAATTGATGTAGGTGGATTAGGATACAAAGTATTCATGTCAGAATCAGGGATTGAAAAAATAGGAAACATAGGAGAAAACATAAAAGTACATACCTATTATAAAGTAAGAGAAGACGACATTAGTATATTTGGTTTTAATACTCTTGAAGAACTAAAAATGTTTGAGCTATTAATTAGTGTAAGTGGAGTAGGAGCAAAAACGGCACTTACCATGTTAGCAGTATGTGAGCCATCTGAATTTGCCTTAGCTGTTATATCAGAAGATGTAAAAACGTTAACTGGTATACCAGGGATTGGAGCAAAATCAGCACAAAGAATTATTTTGGAATTAAAAGACAAAATAGCAAAAGAACAACAAATAGAAAAAATCAATATACAAGTCAATAAAAAGTCAACAACAAAATTGCAACAAGAAACAGAAGTAGAGGATAAACTTCAAATAGCTATTGAAAACAATAAAAAAATGGCAGAAGCAATAGCCGCACTTCAAGTATTAGGATATAACAAAAAAGAAATTGAAAAAGTATTTACCAAACTAGACAAAAAAGAATTATCAACAGAAGAATTAATAAAAAAAGGATTAAATCTTTTAGGAAAATGATTTTGGGGACGGAGGAAAAAATCATGATTATTTTCTTCCTATTATTATTTTTTATATTTGAGTAATAGATGATTTTTTCCTCCGTCCCCAAAATCATTAAAGAAGGAGGGAAAAATGAACCATAAAGAACCGCTAGCTTTTCGTATGAGACCAAAAACATTAGAAGAATATGTAGGGCAAGAACATGTTATTCGGAAAAGATAAAATTTTATATAGAACCATTAAAGCGGATAGATTATCTAGTATTATCCTATTTGGACCTCCTGGGTGTGGCAAAACGTCATTGGCAAGAGTAATTAGTGAAACAACGAAGTATAAATTTTACAAAATAAATGCAGTAACTTCAGGGGTAGCGGATATAAAAAGGGTGGTTGAAGAGACCAAAAACTTTATGCTAAATCCAGCTGGAAAAAGCATTTTATTTATTGATGAAATTCATAGATTTAATAAATTGCAGCAAGATGCTCTGCTCCCTTTTGTAGAAAATGGAATGATAATATTAATTGGAGCAACAACGGAAAATCCTTATTTTGAAGTAAACAAAGCTTTGATTTCGAGATCCATGGTAATCAAATTAAATCCATTAACTGAAATAGACATTTATCAAGTATTAAAAAATGCATTACAAAGAGAAGATGGATTAGGAGAATATCATATCAAAATAGAGGATGAGACTTTAAGGAAAATAGCAGCCATTAGCAATGGTGATGTGAGGACAGCACTAAATGGGTTAGAAGTGGCAACTTTAACAACACCAATGCAAGAAGATGGGTATATTCATTTAACAGATGAAGTAATTAAAAACAGTATACAAAATAGAAAGGCAATTTTTGATAAAAATGGAGAAGAACACTATGATAATATTAGTGCATTTATTAAATCTATGAGAGGTTCAGATCCAGATGCAACTATATTTTATTTAGCAAGAGCATTAAATGGAGGAGAAGATCCATTGTTTTTAGCAAGGAGAATTGTAATATGTGCTTCAGAAGATGTAGGAATGGCCAATCCGAATGCTTTAGTAATTGCCAATAGTGCTATGCAAGCAGTACATATGATAGGAATGCCAGAAGCAAGAATTTTATTATCAGAAGCAGCTGTATATGTAGCTACTGCTAAAAAATCAAATGCAACTTATATGGGAATTAATCAAGCATTACAGGATGTAGAAACAAAAGATACAGGAGAAATTCCAATGCATATAAGAAATGCTCCAATCGAAAAGATGAAAGAATTAGGATATAGTAAAGGATATTTATATCCACATGATTTTCCAGGGCATCATGTAGAGCAACAATACTTACCAGACAAAATGTTGGGAACAAAGTATTATAATCCAGAATAATTTTATAAAAATTGGAAAACCTACTAAAAAGTAGGTTTTTATTATGACGAAAAAAATGATAATTGGATTATTGGCAGGAATTATAAGTGGATTATTCTCCACAGGTGGTGGAATGATATTAGTTCCAGCATTTGTTTATTTATTGCATGTAGATGCAACCAAAGCAAGAGGAACATCAGTTTTTTGTATTTTACCAATGGTAATAACGAGTAGTTTTTTCTATTATAAAAGTAATTTTATTGATTGGAAAATAGCAATTTTATGTGCAACAGGAGGAGCTATTGGTGGATATATAGGAGCAAAATTATTAAAAAAACTACCTGAAAAAATGATGAAAATAGCATTTACTCTATTTTTAATTTATGTATCCTATAAAATGTTAATATAAAAAATAAGGAAGGAAAGAATATGACAGAAGTATTAATAGGCGTAGTAGCGGGAATTGTAAGTGGAACAGGAATGGGAGGGGGAACAATCTTAATTTTTCTTCTTTCATTTTTGTTGGGAATAGAACAACATATTGCACAAGCTACTAATTTAATTTTCTTTATTCCAACAGCAATTGTAGCAATAATTGTAAATTTAAAAAACAAAAATATTGATATAAAATTAGCCA
>CAPBNZ010000055.1:0-4225 GCA_948585895.1 uncultured Clostridia bacterium
TTGTTTCATTAATATAGGCTAAAAAGATTAAGAAAGAAAATATAAAAAATGAAACAAAAAGATCTGTCCCTCTTGTTTCATTTTAACATCTCAAAAAATCTGTTTTTCTTGTTCTCTAATCCTTGCGAGTCTTCGAATTTAATTTGTCCTTTTCCTTTATTTAACCAACCATATTCTTCTAACTTTTCCTTTAAATGTTGTGCCAAATTAGGTGCTCCATTAAAAAAACGAACTTGTCCTAATATTTTTGTTATTTCTTCTTGTACTAAAGGATAATGCGTGCATCCTAATACTACATTTTCTACTTTTCCTTGATAACAACTAATATTTTCTTTTAAATATTCTTTAATTTCTTTTTGATTTCCCTGCTCTATCTTGTCAGCTAATCCTACACAAGGTAATAGATACGTTTTATGATTATTATATTTTTTTAGTAACAAATTGAATTTCTCACTTTGAATGGTTCCTTTCGTTGCCATTACTAAAGTTGGTTTATCATATGCATAATCATGAACCATCTTATAAGCTGGTTCTATTGCAATAAATAATAATTGCGGATATTTCTCTCTTAAATATTGTGCTGCTTTACTGCTTGCTGTATTACAAGCTATTACTATTACTTTACAATTTTCTTCTATAAAATGCTGAACAATATTGTTACATATTTGCTTTATTTCATCATCAGACTTGTCCCCATAAGGATTATTTTTAGAATCACTATAATATAAATAGTCTTCATTTGGTAAAATCTTTATGATTTCACTTAATATGGTAACACCACCTATTCCTGAATCAAAAACCCCTATCTTCCCACTTGCATTCATGTTGTTTCACTCTTTCTTTTTTTACAAATTTCTATCAATAGCACATATATCCTATCTAATGAACTGCCCAAAAACCTGTCTATCATAATCAGTGCTATGGGGTTTAAGGATATAAGGTGTAAGATTTTTTACACTCCTTAAGCTCATAGCACTTAACAGTTTATCTAATAAAATTAGTTGCTATAATTGGTTCATTGTTTGGCAAATTAATTCCTGCCTTCTTTCCCGCTTCGATTGATTTTAATAACCAAGCCATATTATTTCCTAATGTTCTCATTGTTTGCATTCCTTCTTCATCTTTTATTACATCTTCTGGTTTACTTCCATGTACCATATTCCAATACTGTGAAGATACAATTGGCATATTACTAATACCAAAATATTTATTGATTTCATCTAATGTGGCTGTTGCTCCACCTCTTCTGCAACTTGCTATAGCAGAAGCAGGCTTATTACTAAATAAATTCCTTCTACCATAAAAAACTCGATCCATAAAAGAAGATAGCATACCTGAACTTGCTGCAAAATGCACTGGTGTACCAAAGATAAATCCATCTGTTGTCGGTACTTTTTCTAGAAATTCGTTTACTTTATCTTTTACAAAACATTCGCCTGTTTTTATGCAGCTTCCACATCCAATGCATCCTGCCACTGGTTTATTCCCTAGCCAGAATATCTCTGTTTCTATTCCATTCTTATTCAAGCTACTTTCTACTTCTTTCAAAGCAGTGTAAGTGCATCCTCTCGAATTAGGACTTCCATTTACTAATATGACTTTCATAAACAATCCTTCCTTCCCATAAAGTTTCGTTATTATCCTTATTATATTCCTATTCTTCTATTTTTATCTCTTTATTTAGCTGTCCCCATATATAATAAACTTGATAATTTAGATACTGGCATTGTTTGTAACCATACTGTTCCTGGTCCTTCTAAAGTTGTTAAAAATAATCCTTCTCCACCAAATACAATATTTTTCATACCTTTTACTGTTTCGATATTTAATTTTACATCTTTTGTCATAACTGCTACATAACCATTATCTACTTTTAATTTTTCACCTGCTTGTAATTCTTTTTTTACAACAGACCCATCTATTTCTAAATATACTTTTCCTGGTCCTGTTATTTTTTGCATGATAAAACCTTCTCCTCCAAAAAATCCAGCACCTAACTTTTTACGAAATTGCATAGCAATATCTACTGTCTTTTCTGCACAAAGGAATGAACGTTTTTGTGCTATAATTGATTCTCCTTCTTTTAAATTATATTCTAAAATTTGTCCTGGAAAACAAGATGAAAATGCAATTTCTACATCATCTTGTTTAGCTGTATATACATTCATGAAAATGGATTCTCCTGCTAAAGCTCTTCCTATTCCTTTCATAATTCCACCATTAGTTGTGGTCTTCATTTCAATTTCTTGATCCATCCAACTCATTCCACCATTTTCTGTTAAAACAGATTCGCCTTTTTTTAGTTTACAAATAACTGCTGGTAATGTTTCTCCTATAATTTTTGTTTCCATATTTTATTCCTCCTCTTATTTTCTGCCCCAATTATATAACAATCTTATTTAAAATTCAACTAGATTATACTGATTCTACCAATTTACCTTTTCAAATTCACAGCATTTTGTCCACTTCTTATTTCTATCATGTCAAAAATGAAAGTAAACACTTCTTGTTTTGTTCACTTTCATTTTTCAATCTTATTTGTTGTTTTTATGAATCTCTCTTTATAACTTTCAAAAAATCACACAAGTATAACTAACATTTTGCATCATTTTATCGTTTAGAAAACTTAAGTTTTCCCCCATTTAAACCCAGAACCATTATATATTTTTGATATTCTTCTTTTTAAATGTAACAAAAGTTGTTATTACCATTACCATAAAATATAAAATACACATTATAGCTGAGAATCCCATTGTCATCCCTTCCATTTTTGGTAAATTTCCAAATAGATATTCTTGAAAATCCCAATTCATACTAACAAAGAACTTCATAAATTGTACCTTATATTGTATAACTAACATATTAATTACATCAACTGACATATATCCCAATAATGGAATAGCAATTGCTAATGCACTATTTGTAAACAGTGTGCTACATGCAAAGGCAAGTGTCGCTAATAATATTAGTTTTGGTAATTGTGTTATAATTTGTATTCCTAAATAAGTAAATATATGCATACTTTCTAAGCATTGTGTATTAAAATTGTACTGTAAAACTGGTATGGATAAGCTATCTAATCCAAAGATTATTCCACCTACTAATAATTCCATCATAATAATTGCTATAATTGAGAAAATAATCATAATAAAAATAGTAATAAATTTAGAAAGCAATATTTTATTTCTACTATATGGCTTTACTAATAACAGTTTAATGGTTCCTTTATTAAATTCCTCACTGACAATGGTTCCTGCTATCATAATAATCATAACGATTATAAATAAGCCATATTCATTAAAAAGGTTTTGTAGAATTCCTCTAACATTATTTGATTTATTAATATCTACATTATTTTCTATTATATATTTATTAATTTCTCTCTTTTCTAAACTATTATTATATTCCTTTTGCTCTTCATATTTTAATTCTTGTTTTGTACTTTCCATTGCTACTATACTTTTTGCTTCACTTTGGTATCTTCTTAAAGCATCATTTTTATAATCATTTGCATATTTTATGTCTTTATCTATCCTATATTTAGCTACTTCTCGGTCGATTTTAGAATTTTCTATGGA
This sequence comes from uncultured Clostridia bacterium, assembly GCA_948585895.1. Classification (GTDB taxonomy): domain Bacteria; phylum Bacillota; class Clostridia; order TANB77; family CAG-508; genus CAG-269. The sequence goes on from CAPBNZ010000055.1 coordinate 3,579, forward strand.
TGATTCTAAAGATTGTAATTCTTGTTTATCTTGTGTATTTGTTTTTTGTTCTTCTAAGTTTTTTAGGCTTTCTTCTGCCTGCTGTAATTCCTCTTGTGCAAAGTATTTCCAATCATCTTGTTCTAACTTCTCAAGTATTTGATTAATTTTGGTTTCCATTTCTTGTACTTTTTCTTGGTTTCTCTCTTCTCCATACAAATAAGTATTCTTTTCAGTTACATGGGTTGAAATTTTCTCTCCTAAAATCTGTCTTTGCCAAGAATCTTCTTCAAATCTTTGCCCTAAATCAAAGATTTCTACTTGTGTTTTTAAATCAATATACATCTTAGTATCACTTGGTTTATTAGGATCCAATTTAGCCAATTCTTCCTTCGTATATTTGATATAATTATCACTATATAGATAAGAATTTGTATTATGATAGAAAAATTTATAAATACAATTTGTTAAAATTACAAAAGCCAAAACGACTAGCAATGTTATATAAATACTTTTCTTTTTAAAAATTTTTGTTAATTCATTTTTAATTAATTTACTCAATTACATTCCCTCCTGTCTTTTCAAAAAATGCTTGCTCTAAAGATTTTTCTTCTTCTTTTACCTCATATATTTTAATTTGATTTTCTACTAATTTTATAATAATTTCT
>CAPBNZ010000055.1:4255-5015 GCA_948585895.1 uncultured Clostridia bacterium
TTCGATGTCTATCTTAAATGTATTGTTTTCCATAATAACCGCTTCTGGAAGCAAGGTTTTTACTTTTTTGATATCTTTTACTTCAAATATCTTAAACTGCTTATTTTCTTCCTTCTTAATAGCTGAAATATCACTTGTTTCAATAATTTTTCCATTTTTAATAATACATACTTTATTACATAAATTATCTAATTCTGCTAAATTGTGACTAGAAATTAGAATTGCCATTTTCTCTTGTTTTGCCAATTGTAATAAAAGTTCTCTCATTTCTTTCATTCCTTCTGGGTCTAATCCATTGGTTGGTTCATCTAAGATTAATAAATTAGGTCTATGTAAAATTGCCTGTGCAATTCCTAACCTTTGCCTCATACCTAATGAATATTTAGAAACTTTATCATGGATTCTATTTTCTAATTTTACTAATTTTACAACCTCATCGATTCTATTTTTGTCAATTTTTTCATACATATTAGCTATTAATTTTAAATTCTCATAACCAGATAAATACATATATAAATCTGGATTTTCTACAATTGCTCCTACTTTTTCAATTGCTTTTGTAAATTGCTTCTCCCTATCATAACCATTAATTGTAACACTTCCTCCTGTAACACTTTGAAGTCCTAATATTAATTTTATGGTTGTTGTTTTTCCAGCACCATTTGGTCCAATAAATCCTAAAATATCGCCTTCTTTAACTTGAAAAGAAACATTCTCTAAAATTTGTTTTTTGCCAAATCTTTTGTTTAAATTTTCGCAC
>CAPBNZ010000055.1:5026-6468 GCA_948585895.1 uncultured Clostridia bacterium
TTCGCACTTTAATACTGTTTTTTCCATATTTTCCCCTTTCTTTTTTTCTTATTTTATCATACTGTTCAAAAAAAGTATATTGATATTTTCTTAATTTTATCTAAAGATTTGATGAAGATAACATAAAAAAAGAAGCTTACTCTGTTTCCTTTTAAGCTTCTTTCATATCATGATAAACTATTTTTTCAATGTATTCTTGATTCTCCTTTACATTTTTCCTAATAGCTGTACTACTTATAGGATATTTTTCTCTTTTCCTATCTACTTGTACTTCTTCTACTTCTAAATCTCTAGCAACAAATTTACCATAAGGCTCACTATTATAAAAGTGCGTTACTTTCATATCTTTTATTAACTGTTTTAAATAATTTATTTGTATTTTTACACTTTCTTCATCTAACCCATATTGAGTTGGTGGATTTTTAGCATATATTAAGTTTACTTCTGGATAAATCTGTTTAATCCAATTGGCTCTTGTTTGAATTGGTAGTTTCGTTACTGTAGTTTCATATATAATTACGTAAAACTTGTCCATTTCATTTAATCCTTTTTCTATTAAATATTGGTGTCCGTTTATGTAATGGAGCAAATTTTCCTATGGTAAATCCTATTTTCATTTCTATCACCTTTACTTCTTTTTATTGCTGTTAAACTAATTGCTGTCAACCTAATTTCCATTTTATTGTATCATACTTTTACTCAATTTACCATATGTACAAAACAAAAAAATTGCGATATAATATAGGTAACCAAAAGAAAGGAATACCATTTAATATGAATATTTATCACGCATTAAATGAACTAATTTCTTATATTGAAGAAAATTTAGAACATCCCATTGTCTATTCAAAACTAGCCCAATTTTTGGGTGTAAATGAATATACTCTTCAAAGTTTATTTTCATTACTTTGTAATATCACTATTTCTGACTATATACGAAAAAGAAGATTGTCAAAAGCTGGTTTTTACTTATACAAAACAAATGCTAAGGTAATCGATATTGCTCTTCGCTTTCAATATGAAAATCCGACCTCTTTTTCGAGAGCCTTTGAAAAATTTCATGGTATGAAACCAAGTCAAGTAAAAAGTAATCCTGAAAAATTAAAACTTTATCCTAAATTGCATTTTAATGAACCAATAATAGACACCATAGAAAAAATGGAATATAGTATTATTAAACAAGAAGAATTAATTCTATATGGAAAGGGATTTGAAACGACACATAAAGAAATTGCAAAACAAGTTCCTCTATTTTTCAAGAAAATGTATCATGCATATGATTCTTTATATGGAGAAATAGATTATGGTATGACTGTTTACAAAGATACTTTAGATGATAGATTTACAACCAATCATTTAGAATATTGGGTTTTATATAAAAAAGAGATTCCTGAATTTTCTAAATATAGCATTCCTAAAAGTAAATGGCTATGTTTTCATAT
>CAPBNZ010000055.1:6478-11882 GCA_948585895.1 uncultured Clostridia bacterium
ACCTGACTCTATTCAAAAAATGCTAAAAAAATTCTATTTGTCTTTTTTGCCTAGTTGTCAATATAATATTAGACCTCTGCCAGAATTAGAATATTATCATAATGGTTCTACTTATTTTCTAGTACCAATTGAAGATTAATTTAGTGACTGATTTTTTTCATTCATAAAAAGTCAGTTACTTTTCTTATTCTCTTGTTAAAATATAGGTTAGGAGGACTTTATGCTATGAAAGAACAAATTTTATCTGAAATTTTATTAACTTCTGACCATGTTAAACCAGCATCTTGGCTTACTTTATTTGATAATATTTCTAAACTAAATGGTCTTTTTAAAACTTGGTCAATTTATGCCAAAATTGAAGTAAATGAGGTGCATTTCTACTGTCAAACTTCTCGCATTTTGCCACCTATTATTAATTCTTTAGGCGATTTTATGATTCGAAAATTAGATATAACGCAAAACGATTTAATTCCTTTTCTAAATAAGAAAGGAAAACCTTTTCTTTTAACCAACAAAGAAAAAAATATGCTAGATGTTTTTGATAAAGCTGAAACTTCTCGTGGGCAAAAATTAAAAGTAGTTAAAATGTGTATTTTTAGTTATCGAAAAAGTCACTTTTTCACAAAAACGCATCTATTTTTTCAAAAAGCAAATCGCAAAAAATGGATTAAACGAAAAGCTCTTCTAGCTATTCCTCATTATCTTTTTAGTATTGACTTTTCCATTTATAACCGTTTTTTTTACCAAAAATATGAAAATGAATATCTTACTATTCAAAAATCTTTGCCATTATTCGTTAGTGAAAAACAAAATGCTATTTTAAAAATAGATACTTTTCCTTATTTAGCAGAAGAATATTACCTATCACAAAATCATTTTGATTCTGACCAACATTCCATTATTATTGGTTCTAGCGGAACAGGTAAATCAAAATTAGCTAGTTCTATTATTGCAAATATGAATCAAGAAATCAACTTTTCTACGAATTATAAAGTTGTCGTTATTGATCCACATGCCGCTTTAGAAAAGGAAATTGGTGGTCTAGACCATACAAAGGTAATAGATTTTAAAAATTTAGACACTAGTAGTGATTTGTTTATGAATTCTCAAAAAAAAGACATTGTATCTTCTGTTGAATTGATTTTATCCTTATTTCAAACTTTAATGGATGACCAATATAATTCTAGATTAGAAAGAGTTCTAAGACATAGTATTCATTTATTAATGGAAGCAAATTGTCTTAATTTTATAAACCTAAAAAAATTAATTTTAGATATGAAATATAGAAACAATCTGATTCATGAAATGCAAAATCGCTTATCAGAAAGCACGGTTAATTTCTTTTTGACAGACTTTAATCAATTAAAATCTAATTCTTATCAAGAAGCTATTGCTCCCATTATTTCTTTTATTGACGAAATGGAGTTACTGCCAGCTTTTCAAAAAGAAGGCTTAAAGCCTCAAGTAAAAGATATTCTTAGTCAGAATTTTCTTACTATTTTTTCTCTTGATCAAGCTACACTTGGTCAAAAGGTAACAAAGACAATTTCTGGACTAATTATGCAACAACTATTGGAATTCATTCAATCTTTTACCTACAAAGAACATATTCTATTAGTAATTGATGAGGTTGCTTTAGTAGAAAATCCTATTTTAAGTAGATTTTTAGCAGAAGCAAGAAAATATAATCTTTCTCTTATTTTGATACAGCAATATTTCAATCAAATTAGCGAAAATTTACGAAGTGCTATCTTTGCTAATGTTGCTAACTTCTATGTTTTTCGTGTTTCTAAATCAGATGCTATGTTATTAGAAAATAATATGCACATGGAAGTAGCTGTACGAAATACTTATCGAATTCGATTAAAAATGCTAACAGAATTGAATAATCGTGAATGCATTGTAAGAATTAGTAAAAATGGTTTTCCTCTTCCTGCTTTTAAGGCTAAAACTTTAGATTTTACCTCATTTCCTAGAAGACATATGAATCAGATACTAAGAACCGACCCTTTACTAAAGGACTTTAAAACTATAGAAGAAATTCCTAAAAAAATGGATTCCCTTTCTAAAAAGGATTTCTCCTTTCAAATTGGTGAATCAGTTGATTCTCTTTTAGAACTTATGCGTTCGCAGTCCACTAGCAGAAAGAAGGTGGAAGAAAATGGATAAAAAACAAGCCTTAGAAATGATTAACCACTCTTTTAACATGATATTTGGAAAAGAAAATCCCTTTGCTTTAGAAACAGTGTTTTCTAAATTTGCCTTTGATATTAAACTTCCAAAAAAAGTAATGGATAGCATTACTGGACAAGAAACTTGGACTCAGAGTATTCATAGTAATCTTTTTATTACCCAAACTAATATGAGAACTTATGACAAACAAAAAGGTTGGATGCTCCCAAGACAAAATGTCAAAAATTTAAAAGATATCCTTGATATTTGGAAAAAAATTAATTACACTACTACAGAAAGACAATATGATTGTATTAATGTTTCTCAATGTGATCCTATTTATAAAACAGAAAATGCCTTTCATTGTTCTGATTGCTGTGCATGTAGAAATATTGCATTTTGTGATGGCTGTGCTGATTGCGAATTTACTATTGCATCACAAAGAACTTCTTCTTCTGGGTTTTGCTTACGTGTAGATGATTCTAATACCTGTACAAATAGCTATAATGTAGTTTGCTCTAGCAATATTAGTAATTCTTTTTTTATTCAAGATTGTAATAGTTTGCATGAATGTCTTTTTTGTAGTCATATTGCTAATAAAAAATTTTGCATTTCTAATATGCCATTTGAAGAAAAAGAATATTTTATGATTAAAAATGAGATTATCAATTGGATTTTGTCAAAAGAAACAATATAAAATAAGAACTATCTCTGTTTATGTGATATTTTTATTATAGTCCTGCACAATTTGTCTAATGAATGCTTTCTATTCTAGGAAACTTTCCTAAAATAGAACAAAAGAAGCATGTTCAAAATCTTTTGACCTTTTAGATTATTTACATGCCTCGTCTTTGTTCGTTCTCGAAAGTTCTGTAAGAATTTTCTGTGAAATATATGGCGGAGTGAGTGGGATTCGAACCCACGGGCCGGGATTACCGACTACTACAGTTCCAGTGTAGCTCGTTATGACCACTTCGATATCACTCCATTTCCATAACTTATTATACACTATATTTTTAAAAAATACAATATATCCTATATCATCTAAATTCTATAAATAATGGTTGAAAATAAGCTAAAGAATACTAAAACTTAATCCTATTCAATTTTTTCGCAAAATGGTATAAAAGCTCCTGGTATTGCATATTTCTCTAAAATCACTTCTTTTTCTACCCAAATAAACTCTTTGTTTCTACTTTGTACCTGTACTTTATATCCTATCATATCCCATTCTATATGAGAAAAAATATGTTTATGTGTTCCCATCTTTTCTATATGATTTTCTATGATAATTAGATTCCAATCTTTTAAAACACCTTCGATTTCTTTTTTGGTTACTTTTTTATCCATATTAGGAAATTCATACATATTGGCTAATAGACCTGTATTTTTTCTTTTTCGAATGGCAATTTTATCTTTAAATTTTAATACAAATACTGTCTTTTCTTCTTTCCTTCTGTTAATTTTTTGACTACGTACTGGAATTTTATCTATCAAATTTTCTTTTTTAGCCACGCAAAATTTCTGTAATGGACATTTCTGACATAATGGTTCTCCATTTGGTATACAAACCATCTCTCCTAATTCCATTAAACCTTCATTAAAATCTCCTGCTTGTTTTGGCATTATTTTTTTTAATTTTTGGGTAAATTCTCTTTTGGTTTTATTGTTTAAAACATCTTTTTTACTTCCCATTACTCTACTTACAACACGAAGTACATTTCCATCTACTGCTGGTTCTGGTTCATCATAAGCAATTGAACAGATTGCCCCTGCTGTATATTCTCCAATTCCTGGCAATGTAATCAACTCTTGGTAATGTCTTGGCATTTGACCATTATACTTTTCTTGAATCACTTGTGCTGCTTTTTTCAGATTTCTTGCACGATTATAATATCCTAGTCCTTGCCATAATTTTAATAATCTCTCTTCTTCTACTTCTGCTAAATCTCGAATGGTTGGTAACTCTTCTAAAAACCTTTGATAATATTGTTTTACTGCTTCAATTCTAGTTTGCTGTAACATGATTTCTGAAAGCCAGATATGATATGGATTTTTCTCTTTTCTCCAAGGTAATTGCCTTTTATTCTTTTGATACCATTGTATGATTGGCTTTGTTATTTCTCTCATCCACTCTATTTCTTCCATTATTTTTCCCTCTCCACTCTACTTCTATTCTTTTTCAAATTATATAAAATTTTGTACTAATAGACAAGCAAATATCTAGATTTTAATCCTTATTTTATTTTCTAAATATTTTCTCATGAAAAATAACAGATTGACATTTATCTTTATAACTATATAATATATAGTAGAATATTAAATATCTGCTTAAAAAACAATCAAAAAATAGCTTAAGAAATTTATTTCATTCTGTTTTTATTTTATCATATTCTCCCTTTTTAATACAAGTTATTATATGTTCTAAATCAATTCTTTCTTTATCTTTATAGTTCTTTTTAACTAAAATTGCATATTGCAAAGCAGAATAATAATCTTGATATTGTATACATACTTTTATTCTTTTTATATCTTCTCTAAACACTTTTACTTCCTTCTTTTTTCTTATTATAATGGTTATATAACCAATAGTCAAGTAGCATATAACACTATATAATTTACAAAGGATATGGTGATAATATATGAGTAAAAATTATAAGTTAAACATGGAAAATGGCTATTACATTTTTAAACTTGAACAAATATTAAAGAATAAAAATATTAGCATAAACAAATTAATGAGAGATACCAATACAGATTTTAAAGTATTAAAAAGAATTATAACTGGTGATTTAGTTAGGATTGATATTTTCGTAATTGCTAGATTATGTGATTATTTAAATTGTCAAATTACTGATATAGTAGAATATATTCCAAATGAAAATAAAAAAATTAGTTGACTTAAACTATAATAAGAATATTAAAACACATATCGCCTAATACAGCTTAATTTCCATGCTCTTAATATTTTTATATTTAAGCCTGGTTCTATCATAAATATTGAGTTAAATCTCAATATTTTTTGCAAAAATAATAAACTTATGAAAAATACCTGATAAAATGTAATTGTAAAATAGTTAAAGGGGTATTATAACACATTATAAAATTAATATATATCGAATGTTGTCGATAATATATTATGATGGTACTTACAATATAAAGATAAAATTGAAAATTTTTAAATAATATTTGATAATTTTATAAATTCATATTAATATATTGTTAATGAATA
>CAPBNZ010000056.1 GCA_948585895.1 uncultured Clostridia bacterium
TTAACTAATTTTTTATAAAATTTTTAAGCCATAAACTAATATGTTTTAACTTAAACGGAGATTAATATATATGAAGGTTGCAATTGTTACAGAAGAAATTGATGTGGGGAAAATAGAAGCATTAAAAAATGGAACAATATTAATTTCAAATGCTAAAGAAGGACTATTTGTTAAAACAAAAGAAGGAATTTTAAAGGTTTTGGAGATTCAAGGGGAAAATGCTAAAAGAATGCCAATTCAGGATTTTTTAAGAGGGAATAAGATAGAAAAATCTGAAATTTTTGAATGAAAGAATAATTTTGCTTGACCATTTAGAAAATAGATTGCTTTTGAATGGTTATGACAAATTCTTAAAATTTATTCAAAATGGTTGTAAAAATAGCGAAAAATTGATATACTTGATACGAGAAAATAAAGTATATCAGTTTTTTGATATACAAAGGAGGATTTTATATGAAGGAAGAAAATCAAGAAAAAGGAGAAATTGTAGAATTAGAAGAAGAAATAAAAACAGAAAATGAAGGAATACACATATCAAATGATGTTGTGGCAGTAATTGCAGGAGTAGCCGTATCAGAAGTTCCAGGAGTAGCTGGGATGGCAGGAGGATTTGCAGGAGGGATTTCAGAAGTTTTTAGTGGTAAGAAAAATTTAGCAAAAGGAATAAAAGTTGATGTATTAGAAGCACAAGCCAAAATAGATGTTAATATCATAGTAGAATATGGCTCAAGAATACCAGATGTAGCTTTTGAAATTCAAAACAGAGTAAAAAAAGCAGTAGAAAGTATGACAGGACTAAAAGTAGAAGAAGTTAATGTACATGTACAAGGTGTTGATACAGATAGTGCTAAGGGAGACAAAAACCAAGAAGAAGTTTTAGAGGAAACCAAGAAGGAAGATTAAAGATAAAAAGTAAACTAGGAGGAAATGAAATGAAAATTTTAGAAAAAATCACACTAATTATTTATTCTAATATTATGTTGATATTATCTGTTATTTTATGCTTGTTAATATTTGGATGGCTAGATATTGGGATGGCAGGAGATATTATAACAAAAATTATAGTAGGAGAAACATCTAGCAAAGTATTACTTGGAGTAAGTGTTATATTTATTTTATTATCTATTAAATGTATCTTTTTTGATACCACATCAAGAGAACAAATTAAAGAAAGACAAGGGGTATTGTTAGAAAACGAAAGTGGAAAACTTATGATTTCAAAAGAAACGATAGAAAATTTAGTAAATTCAGTAGCTTTAAATTTTCAAAGTGCAGAAGAGGTAACTACAAGAGTAGAATTAGATAAAGAAAATAATGTAAAAGTATTTGTTAATTTAGTTGTAAATGAAGAAGCAGTGATAAAAGATTTATCAACCAATTTACAAGCAAGAATCAAAGAAAAAGTTAAAACAGCAACAGATTTGGAAGTAAAAGAAGTTAATATAACAGTAAAAAAGGTTGCTCCTAAACAACAAGAAGTAGAATAAAATAATGGAATACTTCTATATAAAAAGAGCTATCATTAGGTAGACACGAGTAAAAAGTGTTAATAGTAGGAGAGTGAAAAATACTAACAAAGAGAAAGGAAAGTGAAAAAAATGAACCTAAAAGAATTTTGGAGTAATTATAAAGGGGCAATTATAGGGATTATTGTAGCAATATTGATTTTAATAACTAGGTTACATGATTTAATATTAGCCATTGTAGTTCTAGTAATAGGAGCATTTATTGGGAATTATGTACAACAAAATAAAGAATATGTCAAAACAAAATTGAAATCTTTTATTGATAAAATGTAGCACTAAGAAAGGAAGTAATATGAATAGAACAGCTATCAGAGAACAAACTTTTAAATTAATTTATAGTTTAGAAATACAAAAACAAGAAGATTTAAAAGAAGCAATAGAATTATATATAGAAAGCAATCAGATTACAGATAAAAATGCAGAGGCCTATATAACAGACGCTATTTTTGGTATTCAAAAAAATAGAAACGAAATTATAAATCAGATTGAGAAAAATTTAAAATCTGATTGGAGATTAGAAAGAATTTCTAAAATTGATATTGCTATTTTAAAATTAGCAATTTACGAATTAACCTATACAGAAGTACCATTTAAGGTAGCTATTAATGAGGCAGTAGAATTGGCAAAAAAATATGGAGAAGAATCTTCTAAAAACTTTGTAAATGGAATTTTAGCAAGTGTAGTAAAAAACAGAAGCTAAAACACTTTCTGAGTAAGCTCAATAGTAAGAAAATCGAACCTTTATATGTACCAATACTTTTTTAGAACTAAAAATAAGAGAGGGATGCAGTAAAAATATGAAGTATGCAGATATGGCTATAACTGTTTCTGACTTGAATCAATATGTTAAAAACAAAATAGCAGAAGATGAGTATCTAAATAATATATTGGTAAAAGGAGAAATTTCTAATTTTAAAAATCACTATACAGGACATATGTATTTTACCTTAAAAGATGAAAAATCTTTAATCAAATGTATTATGTTCAAATCCTATACACAAAAATTAAACTTCATGCCAAAAGATGGAATGAAGGTATTTCTTTTTGGAAGTGTATCTGTTTTTGAAAGAGATGGCGTCTACCAAATTTATGTAAAAGCAATGGAGGAAGATGGTTTAGGAGATTTATATACTACTTATCAAGAACTAAAAAATAAACTGGAAGAACAAGGATTATTTGATGAAGAACATAAAGCACCAATTCCTATGATGCCAAAAATAATAGGTGTGTTAACCTCACAAACAGGTTCTGTTATTCGAGATATCATCAATGTGTCAACAAGAAGAAATCCAAATGTGGTGATTCGATTATTACCTGTTCCTGTACAAGGAGATGGTGCAGCTGAAAAAATAGCATATGGTATTGAATATATGAATCGAAATAAATTAGCAGATGTGTTAATTTTAGCAAGAGGAGGAGGCTCGTTAGAAGATTTATGGCCCTTTAATGAAGAAGTGGTAGCACATAGTATATACCATTCAGAAATTCCAATCATTTCAGCAGTGGGACATGAAACAGATTTTACAATTGCAGACTTTGTGGCAGATTTAAGAGCATCAACGCCATCAGCAGCAGCTGAATTGGCAGTACCAGATATTTATGAAGTAAAACAGAAAATAAAAACTTATCAAAGTCAATTGAGAATGTTTCTAATCAAAAAAGTTGAAGTTATGAGACTACGATATGAAAAAAGCATGTCAAGTTCCGTTTTTAAAGAACCAACAAGAAGAATTCAAGAGAGTTATATTAGAATAGACCATCAAATAAAGCAATTAGAAAATTTAATTTTGGTTAAACAAGAAAAAGAGAACACAAAATATAGTAAACTAATTGCCAAATTAGATGCGTATAGTCCATTAAAAACATTGGCAAGAGGATATTCTATTACACAAAAAGACGGAAAAGCAGTCAAATCAAGAAAGGAACTAAAAGAGGACGATATTGTGGAACTTCGCTTCATAGATGGACAAAAACAGGCTAAAATCCTGTAATTTATAGAGGAGTTTTAGATAAAAAATCAAAAGGGAGGTTAAAATGAGCAAAAGTTTTGAAGAACAAATAGAACAATTGGAAAGTATAGTAAAGGAGCTGGAAAAAGGAGAATTAACATTGGAAGATTCTGTTACAAAATTTGAAGAAGGGATAAAAATATCCAGAGAGTGCAATAAAACACTAGAGGAAGCAGAAAAGAAAATAACGATTTTAGTAAATCAAGATGGAGAAATGAAGGAGGAAAAATTTAATACAGAAGAATAAAGTTTTAGGATAAAGGGGAGAAAACGGAAAATGAATGATTTTGTTACATTTGTACAAAACAAATATATATATGTACCATTTTTTTTATGGTTTGGGATACAATTGTTTAAACTAATTTATGATTTAGTTACAACAAAAAGATTTAATTTTAAAAGAATTATGGGGGCAGGACGGAATGCCAAGTTCTCATTCGGCAGTAGTAGCGGGATTAGCAACATTAATTGGAAAATATGAAGGAGTAGGAACACCTATATTTGCTTTAGCATTGATTGTAGCATTTGTTGTTATGTATGATGCATGTGGAGTAAGAAGAGCAGCAGGGAAGCAAGCAGCTTTGTTGAATAAATTAATTGAAACACCAGGCTTAACAAGTATGCAAGTTTCAGAGAGACTAGTAGAAGTATTAGGACATACACCAGTACAAGTATTTGTAGGTGGCATGATAGGAGTAATTGCAGGATTAATTATTTGATATGTAATAGTAAAGGAATATAAGGTATGAAAAAATTAGAAGAACAAGGAGAGATTGGTAATTCAATAGAAGAAAGAAGAAACAAAGTAGAAAAATTGCATAAGGAAGGAAAAACGCAACAAGAAATGGCACAAATATTAGGTTATTCAAAAGCAACTATAATAAAGGATATAGCATATTTAAAAGAACAAGGAAGAATCATAGGAAGACGACAGATGCAACAAAAAATACAGGAAGAAAGAAGAAAAGAAATAAAAAAATTGATTAAAGATGGGAAAACTCAAAAAGAGATGGCGCAACAGTTGAAATGTTCAGAGATGGCAATATCAAATGAGGTAAAATATTTGGAAGAGCATGGAGAAGTATCTGATTTAATACAGGAAAGAAGAAAAATAGTAAAAGAATTATACAAAAAGGGAAAAACTCAAAAAGAGATAGCACAAGAATTAAAGGTTTCAGTGTCAACCATATCCAATGATATAACATATTGGAAACAGCAAGAAAGAATGGTATCAGAAACACAAATTATGAAATTATGTGAAGAGTTTGATGGTCAAGAAGAAAGCCTGATAAGCTTTAGAATCTATATTACAGAATGCAAAAATAGATTTAGGCAAGGAAAACTACAAAAGGAAGAAATTTCAACAATAGAAAGAATTACCGAACGAACAAAAAGTTATGGAGATATTATCTTTTGTTTAAAAATAGAGTTAAGATATAGACAATTTAAAAGAGCAATGCAATTTGCAAATTATCAAATGAATAATGAAACATTAACAGAAGAGCAGAAAGATAATATTAGAAAACTAAAACAACAAATTCAAAAAGCAAATGATACCTATATAGCAACCAGGGAATTAAAAAAAGGAGGGAAGATACAGCAGGCAGTGCTTTTAGAAACAGAGAGGTAATAGAATTAAATCAAAGATTATCACAAAAAAATGAGAAGACAAAGCAAAAAGGATGATAATAAAGAAGAAAAATAAGGAGGAATAAATTATGACAGATATTGAAATAGCAAGAAGTACCAAACTAGAAAAAATTGTGGAGGTAGCAAAAAAAGTAGGAATTGAGGAGGAAGATTTAGAACAGTATGGAAAATATAAAGCAAAAATATCTGAAAAAGTTTACCAAAACTTAAAAGAAAAGAAAGATGGAAAACTAATTTTAGTAACAGCAGTTAATCCAACACCATTAGGAGAAGGAAAAACAACCATATCAATCGCTGTAGCAGATGGATTGAGAACCATAGGAAAGAAATCAATCATAGCTTTAAGAGAACCTTCTTTAGGACCAGTATTTGGTATTAAGGGTGGTGCAACAGGAGGAGGAAAAGTACAAATAGCACCAATGGAAGATATCAACTTGCATTTTACAGGAGATATTCATGCTATTACAGCTGCTAATAATTTATTAGCAAGCTTAATTGATAATCATATCTATTATGGAAATGAATTGGAATTTGAAAGAATTGTATGGAAAAGATGTGTAGATTTAAATGATAGACAATTAAGGGAAGTAGAAACAGGATTATCAGGAGAAAAGAAGATTGTAACTAGACATGATAAATTTGATATTACAGTAGCTTCTGAAATTATGGCAATTGTATGTCTAGCAACTGATATAAATGATTTAAAACAAAAATTAGGAAATATCTTAATTGGATATAACAGACAAGCAGAACCAATTTATGCGAAACAATTAAATGCACAAGGAGCGATGGCAGTTTTATTAAAAGATGCAATAAAACCAAATTTAGTACAAACATTAGAACATACACCAGCAATTATTCATGGAGGACCATTTGCCAATATAGCACATGGATGTAACAGTATTATGGCAACTAAATTAGCTTTAAAATTGGGAGACTATGTTATTACAGAAGCTGGATTTGGAGCAGACTTAGGAGCAGAGAAATTTATTGATATCAAATGTAGAAAAGCAGGAATCAAGCCAGATGCAGTTGTATTGGTAGCAACCATAAAAGCAATTAAATACCACGGTGGTGTAGAAAAAGATAAAATACAAGAAGAAAATATTGAGGGGATTGAAAAAGGAATCGATAATTTATATCGTCATATTGACAACCTAAAAAATAAGTTTGGACTAAATGTTATTGTAGCTTTAAATAGATATATACAAGACACAGAAAAAGAAATCGAATTTTTAAAAGAAAAATTAGCAGAAAAAGATGTAGAACTAAGCTTAGTAGAAGGTTGGGCAAAAGGGGGAGAAGGAGCTAGAGATATTGCAGAAAAATTAGTAAAATTAACAGAACAACCAGAAGAAAACTTCCAATACATGTATGAACTAGAAGATTCTATTCAAACTAAAATAGAAAAAATAGCAACCAAAATTTATGGTGCAAAAGGGGTAGAGTATTCAGAAGCAGCCCTTCAAGAAATTAAAAAGATAGAAGAATTGGGATTTGGAAATTTACCAGTTTGTATTGCTAAAACACAATATTCTTTTTCAGATGATGCTAAAAATTTAGAATGTAAAGGAGATTATAACATTACCATTCGAGATATTCAATTAAAAACAGGTGCAGGATTTGTAGTTGCTTTAGCTGGAAAAATTATGACAATGCCAGGACTTCCAAAGGTACCATCAGCAGAAAGCATAGATATTGATGAAAACGGAGATATTGTAGGAATATTTTAATATATAGAAATAACAAAGCCCTTGGTTATAGCCAAGGGTTTTTAGGTTAGAGATATACGAAAGAAAAATAGTACCAAACTCTTGTTTTTATTTGAAAAATATAGTATAATATAGTTGGTAATAAACAAAAAATGTTATAGGCTTAAGGATTGCGTAGCATTAACGAAACAGGGGGAAATTATGAATGATAAAATTACAATAAAAGGAGCAAAAGAGCATAACTTAAAAAATATAAATTTAGAAATACCAAGAGACAAATTGGTAGTCATTACAGGACTTTCAGGTTCAGGAAAATCAAGCTTAGCTTTTGACACTTTATATGCAGAAGGGCAAAGAAGATATGTAGAAAGCTTATCTTCTTATGCGAGACAATTTTTAGGATTAATGGAAAAGCCAGATGTTGAAAGAATTGATGGACTTTCACCAGCAATTTCTATTGACCAAAAAACTACCTCTAAAAATCCACGTTCAACAGTTGGTACAGTAACTGAAATATATGACTATATTCGTTTGTTATATGCAAGAATTGGAGTGCCATATTGTCCAAATTGTCATAAAAAAATAGAAAAGCAAAGCATTGACCAGATTATAGACAATATTATGAGTTTACCAGAAGGAACAAAAATTCAAGTATTAGCTCCAGTGGTTAGAGGAAGAAAAGGAGAATTTACAAAGCAATTAGAAGGCTATCAAAAAGAAGGTTTTGTTAGAGTTAGAATTGATGGAGAAATGTATGAATTAGGAGAAGATGAGATTTCTTTAGACAGAAAGAAAAAGCATGAAGTAGAATTAATAGTAGATAGATTAGTCATTAAATCAGATATTGTAAGTCGATTAACAGAATCTGTTGAAATAGCATTAAAACAAGCAGATAAATTAGTATTAATTGACATTATAGGACAAAAGCCAGTATTATATAGTTGTAATTATGCTTGTCCAGATTGTGGCTTTAGTTTTCCAGAATTAACACCTAGAATGTTTTCATTTAATAATCCATTTGGTGCATGTCCAACCTGTACAGGCATTGGATATTTAATGAAAATGGATGAAGACTTAATCATCCCAGATAAAGAGAAGACTTTATATGATGGTGTAAAGGCATTTGGTTCTAGTACAATGAAAAAAGGTGACACTATGGCAAAAATGTACTTTGAAAGTGTTGGAAAGCATTATGGAGTAGAAATTAAAGACAGAAAGATAGAAGACTTACCAAGATGGTTTTTAGAAAAAATCCTATATGGAACAGGGAATGAAGAAATTGACTTTGAGTATTCTTCTTATGCAGGAGTTAGAAAATTCACAGCACCATTTGAAGGTGTTTTGCCAACCTTAGATAGACGTCATAATGAAACTAAATCACAAGGTATGAGAGATTTTTATGAAATGTATATGAGTAATGCACCTTGTTATTCTTGCCATGGGGCAAGGTTAAAGCCAGAAATCTTATCGATTAAAATAGGAGATAAAAACATTAATGAATTAACAGATATGTCAATTCATAAAATAAAAAAATATTTAAATCATTTAACCTTAACCAAAACACAAGCCATGATATCAGAACTAATTTTAAAAGAAATAGACCAAAGATTGCAATTCTTAATGGATGTCGGATTAGAATATTTAACATTATCGAGAAATGCAGGAAGCTTGTCAGGAGGAGAAGCACAAAGAATTCGTTTAGCGACACAAATTGGTTCTGGACTAACAGGGGTACTATATATTTTAGACGAACCAAGTATTGGACTTCATCAAAGAGATAATGATAAATTATTAGCTACACTTAAAAAACTACGAGATTTAGGAAATACTCTTTTAGTTGTAGAACATGACGAAGATACTATGTATGCAGCTGACCAAATTATTGATATTGGTCCAGGTGCTGGAACACATGGGGGACAAGTTATGGCACAGGGAACAGCAGAAGAAATAAAACAAGTAGAAGCTTCTATAACAGGTCAATACTTAAGTGGTAGAAAACAGATAGCGGTTCCAAGAAAACGAAGAAAATCTATAAAAACAAAAGTGATAGAAGTACAAGAAGCGAGTGAAAACAATTTAAAAAAGGTAAGTGTAACATTTCCATTAGGAGTATTTAATTGTGTCACAGGTGTATCACGGATCAGGAAAATCTACTTTAGTTAATGAGGTTTTATATAAAACTGTTGCAAAAGAACTAAATGGCTCAAATGAAAAGCCAGGAAAATGTAAAGGAGTGAAAGGATTACAAAATATAGATAAAATTATTAATATTGATCAATCGCCAATTGGTAGAACACCACGTTCTAACCCAGCAACTTATACAGGGGTATTTGACTTAATTAGAGATATGTTTGCAGCTACAGAAGAAGCAAAAATGCGTGGCTACCAAAAGGGAAGATTTAGTTTCAATGTGGCAGGAGGAAGATGTGAAAGTTGCAATGGTGATGGTGTTCATAAAATAGAAATGCATTTTTTACCAGATATTTATGTACCTTGTGAAGTGTGTAAAGGAAAGCGTTATAATAGAGAAACCTTAGAGGTAAAATATAAAGGAAAAACCATAGCAGATGTCCTGGATATGACAGTAGAAGAAGCTTTAACTTTCTTTGATAAAATACCAAAAATCAAACAAAAAATACAAACCTTACAGGATGTAGGACTTGGCTATATTAAATTAGGACAACCATCCACAACTTTATCAGGAGGAGAAGCACAAAGAGTAAAATTAGCTACAGAATTATCCAAAAGAGCAACTGGTAAAACATTATATATTTTGGATGAACCAACAACAGGTCTTCATATTGCGGATGTTCATAAATTAGTAGACATTTTACAAAGATTAGTAGATACAGGAAATACCATTATTGTAATTGAGCATAATTTAGATTTAATTAAGACTTGTGACCATATTATTGATTTAGGACCAGAAGGTGGCGATAATGGTGGTGAAATCGTTGCAGTTGGAACACCAGAGCAGATTTGTACTAATCAAAGAAGTCATACAGGTAAGTTTTTAAAAAAATATCTAGAAATATCATAAGAATATAATATACAACAAAGAAACGATTAATGGAAGATTCTATCAATCGTTTCTTTGTTAATTACTTTTTAGAAATCTCGAATATTGCCTTGATGAGGTATTTGTGATAAATATCTTCATCTTCAATAAAAATAACATTTTTTTCAGAGCAGATGAAGTTTACTGGACAAGCAGGCAAAAGAAATGCTGGCTTATGAGTCCATACTTTTTTACCATTTTCTAAAATGGATTCACGTAGAAAGTGCCATGAACTTTTTGAGATATCCATGATACAGAAAATTACCTTGTAAGAGTTTTCACCTGATGGTTTGTCTAAATTAGTCAAACTGACATTTAAGTTTAATTTGTTACAGTCTCTTTTAATCCTTTTAATCAATAAGTCAGTATCATAAGAAGATAAAGTATTTTGTAAAGATTCATCTTTACGTTTTTCTTCTTCCACATCAAAGAAGATATCACTTCCATTAGCTAATGCTGTAAGACATCCAGGATTATAGATTAATCCTTGTAATGCTTCTAGACTTTCATACCATAGGTTTAAAGCATGTGAATAGCAATTCCGAAATATGGAATTATCACTATGTGTAAACTTTGGAGGGAAATCTTCTCCCATAGATTTCTTGATTTCTAAAAATTTATTATTTTCCATTGTTGTTCTCCTTTCTGTTGATAAATATTAATGGAAAAATTGGAGCAGTTATCCAAACAAAAGAATAACAAGCTACATTTGTTGTTATATATAATATTAACATAAAATTGGTAAAAAAGCAAATTTAGTAAATTTTTGATTTTATGATAAAAAACATCTAAATAGTTCATACTAAAGAAAAGAGAAAGTGAGGGATTTTTATGTTCAATTTTAGAACAGATTTAGCATCAGAAAGAAGAGAAATATATCAAAAAGCTAATCAATTAGAAGAAATTGATGGAATTGAAACAAATCAAGAAGAAATTAATGAAAATATTAAAGTAGAAAGAGTAAAAATAACAAATGAAAATGGTGAAAAAGCAATAGGGAAACCAATTGGAAATTATATTACAATTGATATCAAAAAGCTTAAAATTGCACAAGAGGAAGAAATACAAAAAGCTGCTGAAGCATTGACTAAAGAATTAAAACAAATAGTTGGAAATCACATAGATAGTCAAGGAGAGATATTAGTAGTAGGACTTGGGAATATCTATGTAACGCCTGATGCACTTGGTCCAAAAGTTATTAATGAAATTGAAGTTACGAGACATATTATTAATTACTTGCCACAATATGTAGAAGAAGGGACAAGGATGGTAAGTGCTATATCTCCAGGTGTTTTAGGAACAACAGGAATAGAAACAGTTGAAATTTTAAAAGGAATTGTAGATAATATAAAACCTAAATTGGTTATTGTCATTGATGCATTAGCTTCTCGTAGCATAGAAAGAATTAGTAGCACAGTTCAATTGTCGGATACAGGAATTGTGCCAGGTGCTGGAGTAGGCAATACCAGAAGTGAAATTAGTCAAAAAACATTAGGAATTCCAGTAGTGGCAATTCGGAATACCAACTGTTGTAGAAACAGCAGTTTTAGTAAATGATTGTTTAGATTTATTTATTGAAAAGTTACAAAATGAAGCAAAGTCAAATGATTATTTGAACCAATTAAAGGAAGAAGATAATTATGAAGAAATAAAAGAAGCATTAGTGCCAAAAGAATATAATTTGATTGTTACACCAAAAGAAATCGATGATTTAATTGAGAATATGAAAGAGATTGTAGCAAGTGGAATTAATGGAGCTATGTAAAAAAAGCAAGTATTTCAAATAATGAAATACTTGCTTTTTTGATTTATAATGATTA
>CAPBNZ010000057.1 GCA_948585895.1 uncultured Clostridia bacterium
TGGAAATATAAAAAATAGTATAAATTAAGTTAAATTATTAAATATAAATTTAATAATTTGACTTTTTTTGTATTTAACCTTCCATCTGTGCTAGTAGTGAAAAGGCTTACAAATAGAAAAAGAAAACAAAATGTTTTCTTTTTTCTGGTATATTGTTTTTCTTTCATATACAATCTTAAATATATTGTTTTTACCATTTTATCAATACCACACAATGGAAAGCCCATGTATTCCAATATTATATTTATGTATCCTATAACATAGGGAAACTCTTACTCATATTCTACCTATAAAAGCCATCATTCTAATAATTTTTATATTTTGTTAACGGAAAAATAAGCTCTCTAATTACATTCCGCTACCATCATTATAAACTCAATCTAATATAACCCATACATTCACTCCAAGGAACAGATTGTCCTAAAACAGACTATAAAGGACATGTAAATATTATCATAAAAGAACTACATATGGTTGTACTTAAAAATACAGCAAGAAACAGCATTACTTTTTCCTTGGTAAATTTTTACATGTTTCGATTATAATTTCCTTTAGCATTTCTTTATTTTCTATATCCTCCACCAGATACATTGGCTTTGCACCTTTATAAGGTATTTGTTCTTCCATATTATATCTTTTATTCTTATCAACAATCTTCACAAGTAGTCTATTATCATAGATTCCACCAAATAAAATCTGATTATAGTACAATAAATATTCTCCCATCATTGCCCTACAAGTTATATTATTTAATAAATCTAATTGTTCTAATATAAAATCTTTATAATCTTTTGATGTTGCCATAAATTTAACTCCTTTAAAACTTCTAACTTCTTAATACTATCTAATATATAAGATTATACTTTCTTTTTTTACAAATATCAAGTTTCCTCATCAAATTTTAAAACTAATCTACAACTGAATCATACATTCTATAATTACTGATTCTGTAAAGTTATTAATACTGTCCAAATAACAATAAGTATTTAGAAAATTTTCTAAATACTTATTGACAATAGAAAGAAGAAATACTATAATATATTTAGAATTTTTTCTAAATAGAAAGGAGTGAGATAAATTTGGGAATGTCAGAAACATTAAAGGCTATCTCTGATTCTGTGAGAAGAGATATACTTGAAATGCTAAAAGAAGGAAAAAAACCAGCAGGAGAAATAGCTAAAAAGTTTAATCTTACTGGTGCAACTGTTTCCTATCATTTATCACAGTTAAAGAAAGCAAACCTAATAACAGAAACAAGGCAAAAAAATTTTATATTTTATGAACTAAATAGTTCTGTGTTTGAAGATGTTTTAGTTTGGATTTATAAGTTAGGAGGAAATAAAAATGGAAAAGAAAAATAAAAAAGTTTTAATACTAACTGTTTTAGTATGTTTATTACCAATTATATTGGGAATTCTATTATATGATAAATTGCCAAATCAAATGCCAATTCATTTTACCATAAATAATATACCAGATAATTACGCACCAAAAGATTTTGCATTATTTGGATTACCAATCATTATGGCTATTGTTCAAGCAATCAGTATATTTGTTACAACAAAAGTAAATAAGCTAAAAAACAATGAGAAGCCTAAAATTATAAAAATAATGGAATGGTTCATACCTATTATAACGGTACTCGTGTATATTATTATGATACAAGTTCCATTAGGAAGTAGTGTTTATGTTGGTAAAAGTATCTGTTTTATTATAGGAATATTATTTATGATTATAGGAAATTATATTCCAAAAATGAGCTATGAAATTGGAAAAGTGGTATTTCATCCAACTCCTAAAAGTGAAAAAACTTTTAGAAAAATCAATATGATAATGGGATACTCCTTTATTCTGGTAGGAATTATTTTTCTAATATTAACTATATGGCTATAATACCAAAAGAATAAAGTAAAATTAACCAAATCTTTTGATAATTATTAGAGAAAACACTATCTAATATGTAAAATAAACGACTTGACAAAATTCAAAACAAAAATGGGAAGGGAAATATCTCATAACCTTCCCATTAAGTTAATAACATTAGTTTTAAACTAACAATCCTAAGAGAAAAAATTTCTTCTTTTAAAAGTATAAATTGGTATGGCTTCTCTTTTGTGTTTTGAATTTTGGTATCTTTTTAAAATCTCCTTTTTAGCTTCTTTATCTGTATTTCCCGTTTCTATCATTTCTGTAATTTGCTGATAAGTGATTCCCATTTTTTCTTCATCTGTTTGGTTGCCCAATCCATCACTTGGAGCTTTTTTTAATATTTTTTCTGGAACTCCTAAATATTTTCCAATTTTTAAAACTTCTTCTACTGTAAAGTTCCCTATTGGATTAAAATCAGAGCTGTTATCTCCCCATTTAGTTGTATATCCTACCATTGCTTCACATAGGTTTCCTGTTCCAATTACTAAATAGCCTAATGTTTGTGCAATTCCATATAGGGTTGTCATTCTTAGTCTAGGTTTTATATTAATTTGTGCTTCTTTTTCCATTTTTTCTATTTGTATCTTATTTAATTCTAATTGGATTTCTTTTTCCATCTGCTGATAGCAATTTGTTAAGTCTACTTTTAAAAACCTAACTCCAAAAGTTTCTGCTACTAATTTAGCATCTTCAAAATCCTTCTCATTCGAATAACATGGCATGGATACGGCTACTACTCGTTCTTTTCCAATTGCTTTTACTGCCATAGCAAGTACAGTTGCCGAATCTTTTCCTCCACTATTTCCTATTACAATTCCTTTGGCTCCTGTCTTTTCTACATATTTTTGAATCCATTTTATAGCGTTTTCTGCTTCTTCTTCTATCATTTAAATCCTCCTATTATTTTAAGCTGTTAGCCTAAATGGCAAAAGGCAAAACGGTAAAAAACATAACCGATTTTGTGTATCTAAGCTTAAATTTAAGTGAAACTGTATCACTTACTATTTATCATCCTTATTTTATGATTGAATTTATTGATATAGCTTATTTTCTTTAATGTATGATATAACTTCATCTGGTGTTATATATCTTATACTTTTTCTTTTTTTTAGTTTGTCTCTTACAAAAGTTGAACTTAAGTTACTTCTTACATTGTTTTCGACTTTTATTAAAGATTGACGGTTATCTCTTAGAAATTTACTTGTTTGTATTATTTCCTCTAGCTCATCTTCGCCTCTTTCAAATACATATATTTTAAATTTTTCAACAAGTTCTTCTGCTTTTTCCCAATTACTAAGCTGTTTTAAATTATCTGTACCCATAGTAAAACATATCTGATATTCTTGATATATATTTTGTAACTTTGTTAATGTTTCTATTGTATATGGTTGTTTTTCACTATCAATTTCTATTCTTGACACTTCAAACTTTTCATTTTTATTACATACTAATTTTAACATATGGTATCTATATTCATTATGAATTAAATCTGCCTTTTGATATTTACTATGAACTGGTACAAATAATATTTTTTCGATTTGCTTATATTCATTTACCATTTGTTCTGCTAATAAAAAATGTGAATTTAATGGTGGATTAAAACAACCACCAAATACGACTATTTGTTTTTTTATTAATTCTTCCTTCATATTTGCCTCTTTCTTTCTATTGTTGTTCCATTGATACTTCTTTTGTTCTGCTTGAAGTGATTTCTTCTAAAATGTTTTTATATGTTCTCCTATAACTATCATTTATGAATTGTTCTCTTCTATTTTTTTACTATTATAACACTATTTATTAATTAATACCATGATTCATGCAAAAATTTTATGATTCAACGAATACTAGAAATATACAAAATCTTTACTGTTTTTGCCTACCATTACTATTTAGCCCCACCTTACTTTGTTAGGGAAAAGATAAAAGAAGCGATTTTAATTCGCTTCTCTATATTCAAATATTTCTTCTATTGTATCTTCTGAATTTGATCCAATAAATACTTTAAATTCACCTTCTTCTGCTTTATGTTCCAATTTTTCATTCCAGAATTTAAGCATTTCTTCTGTTATTTCAAAAGTAATTTGTTTTTCCTCCCATGGTCTAAAATATTCCTTTTTAAATGATTTTAATTCTTTCACTGGTCGTACAATACTTGCCACTAAATCTTGAATATACATTTGTATTACTTCTTTTCCTGGAATATTACTATAATTCTTAACTTTGACAGTTACCGTTATTGGATTATTTTTACTCATTTTATTGCTACTTATTTTTAAATCTGAATATTCAAATTTCGAATATGACAAACCATATCCAAAAGGATAATAGCTTTGTGTTGGAATATCTTGATAACGTGATACATATCGATAATTATTTATATGTGGTCTTCCTGTATTATAGTAATTATAATAGATTGGACATTGCCCAACAGCTTGTGGAAAACTCATAGTTAATTTACCAGATGGATTGACATCTCCAAATATAACATCTGTTATACTATTAGCACCCTCTGTTCCAGGAAACCATACTTCTAATAAAGCATCTGTTTTTTCGGCTATATTTTTTAACACTAAAGGTCTTCCATTGAATAAAATTGTAACTATCTTTTTCTTTAATTTGCTAAGTTCATTTAGTAAGTTTTGTTGAATCTGTGATATTTCAATGTTTGCCCTTGAACAGGCTTCTCCACTTTGTCTATAATGTTCTCCTATAGCTAAAACAATAATGTCTGCTTGTTTGGCAACTTCTATTGCTTCTTCTAATAACTGTTTTTGTTTCTCTTTTTCATTTTCAATATGAATTGGTTTGCCTCCATCTGCTATTAATATTGGATTGATTTCTTTTTCTTCTAGTATTTCGCTTCCTTTTGCATAGAGAATATTTTGAGTTCCCATCTTTTCTTCAAAAGCATGTTTTAGTGTTGGTATTTTAGATTTGTCTGAGAATATAGACCATGAACCAAGTATAGAAATATTATCAGCATATGGCCCTATTAAAGCAATTTTTTTATTTTCTTTGTTTAAAGGCAAAATTTGTTGTTCATTTTTTAGTAATACAAATGTGTCTGCTGTTAATTTTCTTGCTGCTTGCAAATTATGTTTACTTTTTAAAACTTTCTTTTCTCTTTCTTCATTGGTATTTCCATAAGGATTTTCAAATAATCCCAATTTATTTTTTAAAGTAAGTATTCGTAACACTGCTTCATCTAATAGCCTTTCAGAAACTTTTCCTTCCTCTACTAAATCTTTTAGGTGATTAGCATAAACATTAGACATCATATCAATGTCTACTCCTGCCATAATGGCTTTATAGGCTGCTTCCTTTTTATCTTTACATACACCATGGGCAATGGTTTCTTCTATGGCAGAATAATCAGAAATGACAATTCCTTGGAAACCTAGTTCCTTTCTTAATAGTTCTCTTAATAACCAAGGATTAACTGAGGCTGGAATACCATTAATGGTATTAAACGATGTCATTATCATCTCTGCTCCGTTTTCAATTGCTGATTGGTAAGCTGGTAAGTAGTATTGTCTGAATTCTCTTTCTGACATATCTACTGTATTATAGTCTCTACCTGCTTCTGCTGCTCCATAAGCTGCAAAATGCTTTACACAAGCAGCTGCATTTCCTAATTTTGAGATGTCTTCTCCTTGATAAGCTTCCACCATGGTTTTGGCAAATACTTCTCCTAAATAAGGGTCTTCTCCTCCTATCGATTCCATTACTCTTCCCCATCTGGAGTCTCGGACTAAATCTACCATTGGCGAAAAGTTTACATTTGCTCCTGATGCTCCTGCTTCTTGAATCGATATCTTGGTACAATTATATACTACTTCTTTGTCCCAAGAACACCCTTGTGCTATTGGAATTGGAAATACTGTCCTATATCCATTGATAACATCTGCCATAAATAATAGTGGTATTTTTAGTCTACTTTTTGACAGATACTCATCTTGTACCTTTCTTATTTTTTCACTTCCTACTATGTTTAATATAGAACCAACTTGATATAACATTTCATTGGATAATTCCAAACTTTTTAATGGTCCTGTTGTTACACTAACATTGTCCATTAAAAATACTTCTCCAGCCACTTGAACCAGCTGCCCTATTTTTTCTTCTCTTGTCATTTGCTTTAATAAATCTAATAATTTTTCTTTTCTCATACTTTTTCCACCTTTCTTTTCTTTTGTGTAATGTTTAATTTGTCCAACCCTTCTATTATATACTTGTTTTTCATGAAGTATTTCCAGATAAGACCTGTTAAGTAATTTTCAATCATTATCATTGAAATCCCTTTATCTATCCCAATACATTCTTTAGCATACCATGCTCTTTCACCTTCTAAATTGTAGGCATCTTTAAAACCATATTTACACCAAAATTTTGGAAAATGATTATAATAATTCTCCAATGCTTTTATTGATAACTCAGGAGTAAAAACAATTGATCCTGCTGCTCCACTTGGAGAAATGGTTCCATCATTTCCATCTAATTTACTAAATGCTGGC
Organism: uncultured Clostridia bacterium; assembly: GCA_948585895.1. GTDB lineage: Bacteria > Bacillota > Clostridia > TANB77 > CAG-508 > CAG-269. The sequence continues at coordinate 6,444 of CAPBNZ010000057.1, forward strand.
ATGGCTCCAAATTCCCCAGAATATCCTTCTGGTCCAACACATGCGGTTAACCCCCATGAATTTTCTCCAAAAGTTCGATAAGTATTACTATTTTCCATACAATACTTTCTGTTTGCCAAGGTTGCTTTAATAGAATTTTCAAACCAGTCAATTCCATTGCTATCTTTTCTTCCTCTAAAATCAATCCATGCATGTGAATATTGATATGTAAATAATGTTCCACAATAGGTATAAAGAATATTCTTTATTTCTCCATAATCTGTTATTGGCTTTTTAAAATCGTTATACATACTTTTATCAACTGGATAGGTAGGTGATGCAACCCCAAGAACATATAACATTAATTGTTCAGCATACATGTCCCAGTGTCCTGAAAATCCTTTCTCTGGCAAATATCCCATATAAAATTGATTGCAATTTTTATCACGATACCAATTCCAGTTCACATTTTTATAAAGTTGTTCTGCCTTTTCTTTCACTTCTCCTTCGAAATATTCTCCTGCTAAGATGGATCCACAAATAAGTATTCCTGTGTCAATAATAGACACTTCTGAATTCCATTCTCTTTTTGCTGTTTTCATATTCACAAAATGATAAAAAAAACCATGTACTGATTCTAAGTTGTTTAGCAAGGTATCTAGGGTACGATTCGCTCTTTCATATGCTTTTTTATAAGCAATCCACTTTCTTTCTACCCCTATAACTAAAGCCGCTAGTCCATATCCTACAGAAGCTATACTGGCTACTTCTGGTGATAGTTTATTTTTATCTCGAATTAATCCATATCCTTTGCTATTTTGATTGGTGTTTGCTTCTTTTATAAAAAAGTTAAAATCTCCTTTTAGTTCTTTTTTTAATAATGCTTCTCCTTTACAGGTAATGATTTTCATATAAATATTCATTCCTTTCTTTCGTATTGGCTAGTAATTATTTTATTTAGACTAGATTTCTTAATTAAATTATAGGTGCCTTATTACTAAAAAGCAATGGAGATTTCTTACATGTTTTACTTATTTTGTTAGAACACAGTAGCATAATTAGAAAATATACCACCATCTGTTGTTCGCCTCTCAACCCTCTCTGTAATTTTGTTTAAAATACCTTTTTTCATTGTATTGGTAAAAAGCTTTTATTTTTCGTATACAATTATAACCAGATGTAAAACGCAAATAAAAAAGTCAAATTATTAAATATATTAATAATTTGACTGATTAGAAATCTATTCTATCTTTATACTTTAATACTCCTATCTATTATAATTACTAGCAGGTGCGTTTTTATCTATTTTACCCCCTCCAATACTATCTGGACGAGGTGTAACCTTTCCAGCATTAGGATTGGCAGCATATTGACCACCTCCATAATTACCTCCACCACCACTGGTATAAGGATTTTTTCCAGGGGCATATGTACCATTTGTTTTATTGGCATTGGCAGCAGTGCTTCGACCTCCATCAGCTGTTGCTTGACTAGATACTGTCTTTTTCGTATTGGTATTGGCATTAGCAGCTGTACTTCGACCTCCATCAGCTGTTGCTTGACTAGATACTGTCTTTTTCGTATTGTTACTAGATGTTTTACCACTTGAACTAGAACCGCTACTGGTAGGACTTGCCCACCCAGTTGTACCAGCTGCTACAGCACCAGCTGCTGCTGCACCTGCAGCTCCAGATCCCTTCTTACTTGGGTTTCCAGTTGAAACTAATCCATTAAAGTAACCACTTCCTTTTGTGTAATCTGTTTGTAAAGCACTTTTTAATTGTTTTGTCGTTAAATTCGTGTTGTCTTTATCTTCATTTAACTGTTTATATAGTTGATATTGTATTTCATTCAAAGCCTTTTTACCTAAACTTATTTTATTATTTAAGACAGTTGTATTTAATCCTTTAAATGATATCGTATTTCCTTGTATTAAATGTTGGTTAACTAATCTTCCAATTGATTCCATTTGTTCATTAATTGTTTCAAAAGCACTTGCTACTGCTTTTATCATTGCTTCTAGGCTTGCTTTATTAGCTTCCATCTTTACATTAGCATTACATACTGTTACTGGTATATCACCTAATGTCTTTTTTGTAATATTTTCAATATCATAAATATATTCGCTACCTTTTCCGAAATTTACTATATATGGATATTGGCTAGCACTTTTTTTCATTGATTTAAGTGATACCATTTCTTTACACACATCTACTGCTGTAATCCTAACTAATTCCTCTACAATGGTACTGATTCTATTTAATAAAAATACTCCATCCATTGCACTGCCATTATCATTCCACCATTTTGCAAATTCTGCTGCACAGTCATCATACCATTTTCCTTCTACCATTATGGTACTATGAAATTGTTTTGCCACTTTTTTTACATGATTTTGTACAACCTTTACTTTCCCTGCTAATGGTTTTAGAAATTGTTGGTCATATTTTTTCAAATTATATGTTCCACTTTCATCAAATTGTCCATTTAAACTGGATAACTTTGCCATACTTTATTCCCCCTTATTTATTTATTTTTTTATATTATTACCACTTTTTCAGCGGATTAACATTTTTTGAATAATCGGTTTGTAATGCGGATTTTAATTGTTTCGTCGTTAAATTTGTATTACTTTGGTCTTCTTGCAATCTGCTATATAAACTATTTTGGATTGTTTCCATACAAGTATTAACTTTATTTATCTTTTGATTTAATGTTGATGTGTCTAAACCAGAAAAGGAAATGGTATTTCCATCTAACAAATGATATCTAATTAGTTGCTGTACTTGTTTTATATTGTCACTAATTTTATCAAATGCATTTGTGATTTCTTTTACCATATTGTTTAAACTTTCTTGGTTTGCTGTCATTCCTATTTGGTCATTACATTGTGTTCTTACTATATTACCTAAACTCTTTTTGGTAATATTTTCTATTCCATAAATATATTCATTACCTTTTCCAAAATTTACTATATAAGAATAGTTACTTGCTGTTTTTGAAATGGATTCAAGAGACATCATTTGTACACAAACATTAACAGCTGTAATTCTAACTAATTCTTCTACAATTGTGCTAATTTGATTCAAACAACTTATTCCATCCATTGGATTGCCATTATCGTTCCACCATTTTGCAAATTCTGCTGCACAATCATCGTACCATTTTCCTTCTACCATTACGGTACTATGAAATTGATTTGCTATTTTCTTTACATTATCTTGTATGTTATTTACATAGTTTACTAGTTTTTTTAAATATATTTCTGAATATTGTTGTGGTTTATAGATTCCACTTTTTTCGAATTTACCATTCAAATTTGCGAGATTAGCCATATTTTCCCCCTTACTATTTTTATTTTACACTAAGCAGTGTTGATTTCAAAGATTATGTTATATAGATATACTAATATCTATATAATACAACTTTTTTTATTTGTCAATACTAAATTTTGTGCTTGTGGTACTCATCTCATAGTATAATTCTAAAAATAGAAAGATATATTTTCAGTATGTAATCGCTCAAACAAGTAAAATGAATACAATTTGCTTGTTTCGCTAATTATTTTGTTGGGTGGTTAATTCTATATAACAGGGAAAATAAGATGAAACAATATTTTATTCTTAAGTTGACATCATTTTTTTGTGTTGAAGGTTTAAAAAATAGTAATTGAAAAATCCAGAAGAAAAACAAATAAAATTTGAATATACATATTCTGATGAGCCACAATCAAGTAAATACAGAACTTATTTTTCAGAATATGGTTACATTGTTTACTAGTTTTTTTAAATATATTCTCTGAATATTGTTGTGGTTTTAGGTTCCGTTTTTTTCGAATTTACCATTTAAATTTGTAAGATTAGCCATATTTCCCCCTTACTATTCTTATTTTACACTAAGCAGTATTGATTTCAAAGATTATGTCTTAATACCTAATAGTTTATTATAAAATGAGTATGATTTCATGTTTTTTGTTTAATTTATAGTTTTTTATGACTTCCCCTATTATTTCATCATAAAACTTATAGACATCAAAATTTGGATAATAAAAACATTTTTCTAACCTTTTTATTATTGAAAATAGTAATACTTTTGAAAAGTTCCTTTTAAGAATTTATGTCTTAATACCCGACAGTTTTTCATGAAATGAATACTATTTTATAATTTTTGTTTTTTTAAAAATAATTAGAGAATAATTTACCATATATTGGTGAATTATTCTCCAATTACTAAAAATATCTCATGCTTAATAAAACACTTAGTGCTTTTTCTTTTTTTGTTTTTTTATATCTCATAGAGCAGAAAATTACATCTGATTTTTGCAACTTGGTAGGAATTAAAACATAGATTGAAATACATTAACCCTGTATTAAAAAGTGAAAATATTCTTTCTTTCTGTTTTTCTTTATTCTTTCTATAACATCTTATTTTTACTTCGTTTTTTCTCTTATCTATATTGCTTGTGTATTCTACTCCCAATATAGTAAGCCATA
>CAPBNZ010000058.1 GCA_948585895.1 uncultured Clostridia bacterium
TCATACTATAAGAAATGACCGTTGGTCAATATTGTTTTTTAAATAAATACCTTCATTTATATATTGGCTTAAAAGAATGTATCCAAAAAAATGATAATCTGATTCTTATTATTTCAAATTGGAAAAGTAAAGAAGAAGGTTTTAATATGTGGCATAAAAAGCAGGAAATTTTGAACTGTACGAAAGTTTAAATCCACAAAAATTTAATGAAGAATATGTAATACCATTTTTAGAATACTTTATAACTCAAGTGGAAGGACAATATCAAGGGAGAGGAAAATTTAATATTGCTAAAGCTATGATTCATTTGATTTGTTTAAAAGTAGAATTAAACTATCAGTTTGAAGTAGATAAATTATGGAACTATCTATATGTACCTTTATGGTTTGTAAATTTTGTTACTGGAACACGACTAGAATATGATATTGGAAAATTAGACTATGGTATTTATCAACAGATATTATACGAGAAATGTTATGATAGTGAACAAAAAAATTATATATTAGATTTTGAAGAGATAATAAAAGATAAACAATTAAGAGAAGTTTGTAAAACATTAAAGGTATGGGATTATCTATATGATGTTTATTTGACTTGTAAAGAAAGTGTCACGAAATTAAAAGAAAATAACACGTTAAATGCTTATCATATGAATGAAAATAAAATTGTTAATAAATATTTTGTATAACCCTAGAAAAAATGGAAAAACTTAAAATATAAAACTACGAAATTTAAGGGAGGTACATATGGAAACTAGTAATATGAAGAATATGGTAGTGCTAAAAAACTTACCATCTAATTTAGTAGAAGAAGCAATTATTATTTTGAAATCAAATAAAAAAGTTAAAAAGTTAGAAAAGATAGACAAAAAGAATAAACTTAATAAAGAGCCACCAGCTAAGAAAGAAAAAGATTATATTTTGAAAGAAGCAGAAATGCTGATATCTGGTTATATTTCAAAATTAGAGAAGTATAATGAAGAAAAGAAAGATAAATCAGTAAAAAATTATAAACAATATATTAGATTAAAAAGATATGCTTATATATCAAGTATAATTGTATTAATGCAAGCAGTGATACTCTTTTTAAAATAAGTAATAAAACCTTTTCCTTTGTCATATAGTTTAGAAAGAACAAAGGAAGAGGTGTTTTTTTGTGGAAAGAGCGGTAAGTGTAGAAGAAAAAATAAGACGAGCTGAGGAAATTTATCAAAGAAGAAAGCAGGGAGAAACAAGACCAGTAGCTAAAGTATCAGTAAACGATAAAAAAGATATTAAACTGTTAAAAAAAATGGTGATACAAATTTTGATTTGTGTTGCAATTTATTTAATGATATATACCATACAACATAATCAATTTGTTTTTTCAAATGATTTCATTAACAAGGCAAATGAAGTGCTTTCTTATGATACGAACTTTATGGAATTATATCAAATGGTAAAAGAACAAGTGATTAGGCTAGTAAAAAAGGAGCCAGAAAGGCAAGAAGAAGGTCAAGTTAACTCAGAAGCAATTGGAGGAGCAGAAGCGGAAATAAAAGAGGTGGAAGAAAGTCAGAAGGTAGAAGAGAATACAGAAATTCAAAATACAGAAGCCAATGTTAATATAGAAAATTTATCACCAGAAGAAATTGCCATACAAAATATAAAAAATACAATTCATTTTATAAAACCAATAGAAGGGGTAATTAGCTCCCAATATGGAAGAAGAGAAAGTGCAACAGGAAATGTTCCTAAAAATCATACAGGAACCGATATAGCTGCCAATTTAGGAACAAAGATAAAATCAGCAACAGATGGTGAGGTGGTTTTAGCTTCCGAAGAAGGAGACTATGGAAAACATTTAAAAATTCAAATTGGTGAAGTAAGTATTATTTATGCACATTGTAATCAGTTATATGTAAAGCAAGGCGATAAAATAAAACAAGGGCAAGAAATTGCAGAGGTTGGTTCAACTGGAAATTCTACAGGTCCACATTTACATTTTGAGATTAGAATTTCGGAAAAAACAGTAAATCCACAAAGTATTTTAGAATTGTAAAGGAGAAACGATGCGATTTAGAATTGATTTAAAAATATTTCTTTTTATTTTTCTGTTTTATTTTACCAAGCAAATAGAAATTTATACTATAATTATGCTTTTTGCAATTCTCCATGAGCTAGGACATTTGTTGGCAGGTCTATTATTAGGTATGAGACCAGAAAAAATGGAGATTATGCCATATGGCATAGCGATTTCATTTAAATTAATACCAAGAGATTATAACCAAAAAATAAGAAAAGGAAATCTGTTAGAATTAAAAAAAATAATGGTTGCATTAGCTGGGCCAATTACAAATTTACTGATTATGCTAATTGTTTTACAAATCAATAGCAATGTGTTCCTTAGTTTGCAAATTTTATATTCTAATTTATTACTTATACTATTTAATTTATTACCAATTTATCCATTAGATGGTGGAAGAGTAATAAAAGGAATGTTACATATTTTTTTAGGAAAAATGAAAGCAGATAAATATTGTAATGGGATATCATTTATAACCTTAATTATCATAACATTTATTTCAAGTATAGCTGTTTATCAAGCTGAGAATATTGCTATATTTTTAATTGTTTTAGTTCTTTGGGGAATATTTATTAAAGAAGATAGAATTTATGAAAGAAGAAATAAGATTTATCATTTGATGAAAAAAATTTAAGGACTAAAAAAGGAAAAGTATTGAAATTAAAGAAAATAAATAGTAAACTAATACTAATGATAAAAAAGGAGAAATGTGCAAATGATAAATGAAAAAAATAAGAATGCAAAAGGAATTACTTTAATTTCATTGGTAGTAGCAATAGCGGTATTAATGATAGTTAGCAATATTATAATTTATTATGCAAAAGACAATCTAAAAGTAGGAAAATTAAAGGCAATGCAAAGTGATATTGCCAATTTAAGAGACAAAATTTCTTCTTATTATGCACAAAATGGAGCAATTCCAGCAAAAATAAAATACACTAATATTAATCATATAAAAGAATCAGGGGTTATAAGTAGTAACGTGGATATAGGGGACTTTTATGTGATTGATTTATCAGCTCTTGAAAATTTAACATTAAATTATGGAAGAGATTTTGAAAAAGTAAAAGAAGATTCTGAAAATAGTAAGCAATACAAAGATTTATATATTATCAACGAAACCAGTCATAATATATTTTATGTAGAAGGAATACAAGTAGATAATGACATATTTTATACCGATTATACAAAAGAAGAGATTGACACAAAAGCAGTGAGCCTAAGATATATAGAAAATGTAAAAATTCCAGAAGGATTTTATTATGTTGGAGGAACAAAAGAAACAGGCATCGTTATTTCTGATGAATTAGGAGATGACCTAAATAATACAAAAAAAGGAAATCAATTTGTTTGGATACCAGTAGAAAATATAAATGATTTTCATACAATAGAGGGATATTATCGTCAAAAATTAGATAACAGATTACCACATTGTTCAGAGCCTGATGAAAATGGATATAACGAAGAAGTAGCAGAATATAACAGGATGAAAGAAAGTGTTAAAGAGAATAAAGGGTTTTACATGGGAAGATTTGAAGCAGGAAAGGTGAATAATCAAGTAGTTGTACAAAAGGATGTACCAGTGTACACTAATATTAAGTGGGGAACTAGTAAGAAGAACATAACTGGTGGTGTAGTAGAACTTGCTAAAAAATTTGCAGAAGGTAAGAACTATACAGATGTAACAACTACTTTATGTTATGGTGTACAATGGGATGCAACCATGCAGTTTATTGATAATAATTATATAAAGGGAACATGTCAAACAGATTCTTATATTGTAAATAGTAAAGAAAAGGCGAACGATTCAGGGAACATATTAAATACTGGCTCCAATGATGCATATGCTATAAAAAATATCTATGATTTAGCAGGGAATGTAGCAGAATGGACAATGGAATCAGGAACAGATTTAGCTAGGGTATATAGAGGAGGGTGGTATTCCATAAGTGCTGCCAACTTACCTGCTTCTTATCGTGGATATCAAGATGCAAATGGAGAAAATGCTACAATTGGGTTCCGTATTACTTTATATTTAAACAAACAAGAAAAATGGTCTCCAAGCTATGATGAAAGGGGAACCTATAAGGACAAGAATGGAGATACTGCTTATATTCCAAAGGGATTTCAGGTATCAGAACAACCAGGAGAAAATACTATTTACGAAGGATTGGTTGTTAAAGCAAAAGACAATAGTGAATTTATTTGGGTACCAGTAAAAGATATAAATGCAATGGCGACTAAATTATCTGGAGTAGATAGTAATGGAAGGACCAATTATCAAGGAAAATTATATAATTTTTCTCAGATGACTTCCACACAGATGAAAAATTATGGACAAGGAACCACTTCTTATAGAGAGCCAGATATAATAAGTAGTTATGATAATAATACATCTTATAATAAAGGAATTGTTTCAAAAAGTTTATTACAACGTGAATATAATACCATGATAGAAAGTGTGCAAAAATATGGGGGATTTTATATCGGAAGATACGAAACCAGTATAAATGGACAAACAGTAGCATCAAAAGCTGGAGTCATACCTATGAAATCAAATAATTTTAGTAATCGATGGTATGATATGTATCAAAAACAAAAGGAATATACCAATCAAAATAATTTTACAACCTTGTGTTCAAGTATGATATGGGGAAGTCAATATGATGCAGTGCTAAATTGGATATTAACAGGAAATGATAAAGCAAAAGTAACAGCCAATAATGTAAGTGAAAATCATACAAATGGTGTAGTAAATACAGGAACAATTGCAGCTGATAAAATGAATAATATTTATGATTTAGAAGGAAATTTATGGGAATGGACGTTAGAGTCTTATGGCACAGATATGAGAGTAATCCGTGGTGGAGCATATTTTAATTATGATGATAACTCACCAAGTAGCCGTTATGTTGGTGGGACAGAAGCTTATCCCAATACAGGGATGAATTATGTTGGTAGCCGTATGATATTATATAATAGGTGATAAAAAGTTTGAGGGAGGAAACAATTATGGAAGAAATGATTGATGTATTAGACGAAAAAAATGGAGATTTAACGGGAGAAATTATCACGAAAAGTGAAGTTCATAGAACAGGAAAATGGCATGGTTCTATTCATATATTAATTGTAAATAAAGATAAAACAAAAACACTTTTACAAAAAAGAAGTACACAAAAGAAGCTATATGCTAATATGTGGGACATAGCAGTAGGAGGTCATATAGCAACAGGAGAAACGGCTTTAGAAACAGCTCAGAGAGAATTACAAGAGGAACTTGGGTTGAATTTGGAAGATTTTGAAGTAAAAAAAGTCGATAGAGTAACAGAACAATTGACAAATAATGGAATAATTAGTAAGGAATATGTAACGATTTATCTTGTTTGTGGAGATATAGACATATCACAAATCAAACTACAAGAAGAGGAAGTAAGTGAAATAAAATGGTGTTCTAAAAAAGAACTAAATGATTTAATAAAACAACAAAATATTCTTCCTCATATAAGAGAATACGAGATATTAAATGAATTATTGGTATAATCTAATTAAAAAATTACCACACTGCAACAGCTTTTTTGTTTTTTACAAGTCTTGCTTGCGAAAATGAAATTGAAACTGTGCAGTGTGAAATTATTTTTACAAACAATAATAATTCGATATATTGTAAATTTTTCTAGATTGTTACTACAAGGAAATGGTAAATTAATAAAGTTTTGTTGTAATAAAATTGTAATATTTTAGCAATATTTTTGTTATAATTGATTGACTTTTTACGGTTTTCGTTATATCATATAGATGTTTAAATAAGTATTTTAAAATCCTAAGGGAGCAATTGCTTGAAAAATAATAATCTTTTTCGAGCTAAATTAGAACCTTTAGAAAGGAATGATATTAATTATGGGAGAAGTAATCGTAATCACATCAGGAAAAGGAGGCGTAGGAAAGACAACAACAACAGCAAACCTAGGGTCAAGTTTAGCAGTAGAAGGAAAAAAAGTAGTTTTAATCGATACAGATATTGGATTACGCAACTTAGACGTTGTAATGGGATTAGAAAATAGAATTGTATATGATATTGTAGATGTTGTAGAAGAAAAATGTAAATTAAGACAAGCTCTAATAAAAGATAAAAGATTCAAAGAATTATACTTACTACCAGCAGCTCAAACAAGAGATAAAAGTGCAGTCAATGAAAAACAAATGAGAGATTTAGTAAACAAACTAAAAGAAGAATTTGACTATATATTAATTGATTGTCCAGCAGGAATTGAACAAGGATTCAAAAATGCAATTGCAGGAGCAAACCGAGCAATTGTTGTAACAACAGCAGAAATATCAGCTATTCGAGATGCTGATAGAATTATAGGACTTTTAGAATCTTCTGAAATTAAAAATCCTGAGTTAGTAATCAATCGAATCAGACCCAATATGGTAAAAAAAGGGGAAATGATGGATGTTGATGATATAGTGGACTTATTATCAATTGATTTAATTGGTGTTGTTCCAGATGACGAATATATAATTACCCAAACTAATAAAGGAGAGCCAGTTATTCAAAATAAGAAAGCACCATCAGGAAAGGCATATATTGAAATAGCAAAAAGAGTATTAGGTGAAAAAATAGAAGTAACCATACCTGGGAGAGAAAAAGGTTTTTTTGCAAGACTAAAACGATTATTCAAAAAACAATAGAGCAGTATGGGGGTAAGTAAAAATAATGTTTGAAAACATAATGAAATTTTTTAAGAAGTTTAATAATAAAGAGGAAAAAGTAGGAATCAATTCCAGAGATGCTGCAAAAGAAAGACTACATTTAGTCTTAATGCAAGATAGAGCAAATGTTTCAGCAGACTTTTTGGAACTTATGAAGCAAGAAATAATAGAAGTTATAAAAAAATATATAGATGTAGATGAAGGTGCAATTGATGTAAGACTTACCAATAAAGAAAATGAAGATGGTACAAATGGAGTACCTGCCCTATACGCTAACATTCCTATTTTAAATATTAAAAATGAAGCAAGAAAAGTAGAAGAAAAAACAGAAAAGAAAGTAGAGAGCAAAAAAGAAGTCACCAAAAAAGAAGAAAAGCCAACAAAAGAGGCTACAAAAAAGAACACTGAGAAAGCAACCAAGAAGCAAGAAAAAGAAGAAACAGTAGAGGTTATTATAAAGAAGGAAGAGGAAGAAAAGCAAATAGAACAAATAAAAAAATCAGAACCAGAGAAAATAGAAAAAACAGAAGAAGAACTTAAATCAGAAAATTAAGTAAGAAAAAGAGTGATTTAATGAGAAAAAGAGAATTAAAGAATATAGAGTGGAGTATTGGAATCATTGCAATTATCCTTTGTATCATAGGGCTAATTGCATTATTTTCAGCAACCCAAGAAACAGAATATGATGAATTTAATAAACAATGTATATGGCTTGTAGTCAGTTTAATAATTGGTATTGTAATTATGATAATAGATTATGAAGCCATTGTAAGGGTATCTCCTATTTTTTATGGTGCCTTTATTTTATTATTAATAGCAGTATTATTTACTAATCCTGTCAATGGAGCAACAAGTTGGTTTGACATTGGATTTTTTTCTTTTCAACCAGGAGAGTTTGCCAAGATATTTGTTATTTTGTTTTTAACATATGCTATCACTAAAATACAGCAAAGAGATAAAAATCAAATTAATAAACCAGTAAAACTGTTAATTATAATAGCAATACTTGCTATTCCAGTATTATTAATTATAAAACAGCCAGATTATGGTACAGCAGCAGCCTTTCTAATAGCCATGGCATGTATGTTAATAACAGCAGGTCTTGATAAAAGATATATAATAGCTACTATTATTTTGATAGTTGTAACCGTTCCATTAATTTATCATTTTGTATTACCAGAGCATGCCAAAAAGAGAATTGACATATTTTTAAATCCAGAATCAGACCCACGAGGTTCTGGTTACAATATAATTCAATCAAAACTTGCTATTCGGAGCAGGTGGATTAACAGGAATGGGATTACTAAAAGGAAATCAAACGCAACTAGGATTTTTATATCCTAAAACAACAGACTTTATTTATGCTGTAATTGGCGAGGAAATGGGATTTATTATAGCAGGCATGGTAATTATACTCTATGTATTACTTGTAACAAAATGCTTGTATGTGGCTAAAACTGCAAAAGATGAAGCGGGAATGTTAATTGCCTCGGGAATAACAGGTATATTTGTATTTCATATGATAGAGAACATAGGAATGGTAATGGGACTATTACCAATTACAGGTGTACCACTTCCATTTATTAGCTATGGTGGTAGCTCCTTAATAACCAACTTTGTTTGTATAGCATTATTATTAAATATAAGTAGTAAAAGACAGAAAACGATATTTGTTAAATAATTTTGTCTTTGGAGAACAAGGAGAAAAAATGTATTTACACAAACTAAAAATAGGAAATGTAGAATTAGAAAATAACTTAATATTAGCTCCTATGGCTGGTGTGACAAACCAGCCATTTCGAATCATATGCAAGCAATTTAGACCAGGTATGGTATGTACAGAAATGGCTAGCTCAAGAGCTATTTTCCATGATGATAAAAAAACTAATCGTTTATTAAATACAGAAGGAGAGAATAGACCAATTAGTTTTCAAATTTTTGGCAGTGATGAAGAAACAATGGGATATGCAGCTAACTATGTAAGTAAAATGGCAGATATAGTAGATATTAATATGGGATGTCCAGCACCAAAGGTTGTTAAAAATGGTGATGGCAGTAAACTTTTATTAGATTTACAACAAGCAGAAAAGATTATGACAGCGGTAGTAAAAAATGCTAGTGTCCCAGTAACTTTAAAATACCGAAAGGGATGGGATAAAGAAAATATAGTGGCGGTAGAAATTGCTAAAATTGCTGAAAGTGTTGGTATTTCCGCAATTACGATTCATGGGAGAACTCGCTCCGAATTTTACTCAGGAATAGCAGATTTAGAAGAAATCAAACAAGTAAAACAAGCAGTTAATATACCTGTTATAGGAAATGGAGATATAACAGATGAAGAATCAGCATTAAAAATGTTCCAAGAAACAGGAGTAGATGGAATTATGATTGGAAGAGGAAGTTTTGGAAATCCATGGATTTTTCAGAAAATAGCACACTTTTTAGAAACAGGAGAAAAATTACCAGACCCATCAAACCAAGAGAAATTAGAAATTATAAAAAAGCATATTAATTTGGCAGTGGAAGAAAAGGGAGAAATAGCGATAAAAGAATTAAGAAAACATATTGCTTGGTATACAAAGAATTTAAAAAACTCTAGTGAATTTAGAAATACAATAAATAAAATCGAAACAAAGCAAGAAATAATGAATAAAATAGAAGAATATTTTAAAACTCTTTAAAATAAAATGATAGTGGATTTGTTTCCACTATTTTTTTATTGGGGGGAATGTTTTTGAAAAGAAAAAATATAGTTATCATAGTAACTATGATAATAATAATAGGAATTATTATTTTTTGCATCTTTTTTCCTACAAAAATGGCTAAAAACTTAAAAATTGGAAATAATAGTAATAGTCAAGAGATTGTAGATTTTATTTTGAATATTAGTTCCTATGAAACAAAAATAGAAGTGGAGGTTAATAGTAATAAAAATAAGAATCAATATATTCTAAAACAACAATATAAAGAACCTCATTTATCAATACAAGAAGTGCTAGAACCAAGTAATATTGCAGGAGTCAAAATAATAAAAGATGGAAATCAATTAAAAATAGAAAATACCAAACTAAATATAAGCTCTATTTTTGAGAATTATGAATATGTATCAGATAATACTTTAGATTTAAGCTCTTTTATTAAAGATTACAAATTAGATGAAAAATCTAATTGGAAGGAAGAAAACAATCAAATTGTTATGACAACAAAAAAAGGGCAAGAAGAAAAAAGTTTATTTATTGATAGAGCTACTGGTAATCCAATTAAAATGGAAATAAAATGGACGAACAAAAAAACAGGGATTTACATATTATATAATGAGGTAAATATAAATGGTTTAAAATAAAACATTTAATTACTTTCACTAGTATTTAGAATAGCATGAAATATACTTGACAATATACCAATATTAGGAGTGAAGGATATGCAAATCAAAAGAGGAGATATGTTTTATGCAGATTTAAGTCCAGTTGTTGGCTCAGAGCAAGGAGGAATAAGACCAGTTCTTATCATACAAAACGATTTAGGAAACAAATATAGTCCTACTGTAATTGCAGCAGCGATAACTTCTCAGACGGGAAAAAATAAATTACCAACACATATTGAAATAGATTCAGAATCTTGTGGATTAAAGAGTAACTCAGTAGTATTAGCAGAACAGATAAGGACAATTGATAAAAGTAGATTAAAAGAAAGAATTGGTCATATCGATGATGAAAAAATAATTGATAAAGTGAATAATGCTTTGGGTGTTAGTTTTGGATTAGATGAATAAAAAAGGACCACTGGTTCCGGGTTTAAATGGGGAATCTTATACTTAGTGAATCCTAGCTAAATAAAATTTTTTTGTAGGTTGTTTGAATTTCATTTGCCCAATGCTGTGAACTTAAGGTGTAATTTATTATTTTTAAAATACTTTGTGTGAAGGCAACTACTAAAACAAAAAGCAGTAAGTTGCTAAATCGCACTTGCTGTTACTAATTTGGTTGCTTACATAGTGTTATCAAAATAATAAATTACACCTTAAGTTTAAAGGATTATTTAAAAATGATAGAGTAAGATTAAGTTATAAAAGTCCCCATTTAAACCCGGAACCAGTGATTCATTT
>CAPBNZ010000059.1:0-3998 GCA_948585895.1 uncultured Clostridia bacterium
TAATAATGTTGAGGTATATGTCATTCCTGAATATTATTTTGACAGCGAAATTAAGGAGGTGCAATAGTACAATGCAAGGAATAGAATTAAAAGAATTTCAAATCAATTGTGTAAATAAACTATTAGATGCAACAACAGTTGGAACAAAAAAAGAAGTTTTAGTACAAGCTCCTACTGGAAGTGGAAAAACAATTATATTATTAAGCTATATAGAAGAATATATACAAGAAAACAGAAATACTATATTTGTCTGGCTTACACCAGGAAAAGGAGAATTAGAAGAACAAAGTAGAATAAAAATGACAAAATATTTACCAACATTAAATTCGAAAAATATAGCAGATGTGTTATTAAGTGGATTTGAAGCAGGAGATACAGCATTTATAAATTGGGAAGCAATAACCAAAAAAGGTAATACTGCGTTAAAAGAACAAGAAAGAAAAAATCTATTTGAAAGAATAGATGAGGCATATAATAGAGGATTTAATTTCGTAGCTATCATAGATGAAGAACATTTGAATAAAACGGTAAAAGCAGAAGCAATCATAGACTATTTACATCCAAATTATATAATAAGAGTTTCAGCAACCACAAAGAAAAATAAAGAAGCAGAATTTATACAAATAGATGAAATAGATGTTATAAATGAAGGACTTATTACAAGGGCATTATACATAAATGAAAATGTAACAAATAATGTAAAATTAGAAAATGAACATGAATATTTACTAGATTTAGCATTGGAAAAACGAAAAGCAATCCGAAAAGAATATAGAAATAATAATATCATTATAAATCCTTTAATTATTATACAAATGCCAAACAATTCAAATGATATGATAAAACAAATAGAAGAAATATTAGATAAGAAAGGGTATTCATATAAAAATAAAGCAGTAGCAATTTGGTTAGCAGATAGAAAAGAAAATATAGATGATATTTCAAATAATAATGCAGAGCCTAGTATACTAATAATGAAACAAGCAATTTCAACAGGTTGGGATTGTCCTAGAGCTAAAATATTGGTTAAGCTAAGAGATAATATGAGTGAAGACTTTGAAACACAAACCATAGGAAGAATAAGAAGAATGCCACAAGCACAGCATTATGATAATTTATTACTAGATAACTGCTATTTATACACATTTGACGAAAAATATAAGGAAACCATAAAACAGGAATTAGGAAACAATGCACAAGATGTTAAAATGGTATTTTTAAAAGAGGAATACAAAAACTTCAGACTAACAAAACAGATAAAAAACAATGATTTTGAAGGTTTTGATGATAGAGAAACTTTTAGAATTATACAAGATTATATGATAAAAAAATATAATTTAGGAAATAACAAAATCAATAATAAAACGATATTAGAATCAAATGGATATATATTTGAAGAAACAATAACGAACTGGATATTGCAAGATAAAATCATAAAGATAGATTCAAATGAACTTTCAAATGCAAACAAAATACAAGTAAAATCTATTGTAAATACTAGTAAAAATGGTATAGATTTAAGACATTCCATTGGAGTGATTAGTAGTAAAATAGGTATGAAATATGATAGAACAAGAGTAGTTCTTGAAAGAATGTTTTTAAAAAGGAAGCTATTTACGAAAAAATTTATCAATCTTACATTAATAGAGTTTTATGCTTTTGTCATAAACAATGAAGAAAAATTAAAATATGATTTTTTAGAAGCAGTATCGCAAGAAGCAAGGCAAACATCTATAAAATCAGAATCAATAAAAGAAATTGAGTTTAAAATACCAGAAATGGATATTATTAAATATGATTCACTTATAAAAGATACGATTACATATGAAAAGAATGTCTATCGAGACTACCCAAATAGTACAAAAAAATCTAAAAGTGAGAAAATGTTTGAAAGTTACTGTAATAGTAGTGATAATATTAAATGGTTTTATAAAAATGGAGAACATAGCATAGATTATTTTTCAATAATCTATGTAGATGCAGTAGGAAAAAAATGGGCGTTTTATCCAGATTATATAATACAAGATGTAGAGGAAAATACTTGGATAATAGAAACAAAAGGTGGAGAAAACGTTAATGGGATATCGAAAAATATAGACATTAAAGTAGAAAATAAATTTGCAATATTAAAAGAATATGCCAATAAACATAATCTTAAATGGGGATTTGTTAGAGATTATGATAAAAACGATTCTTTATATATTTGTAATACAGAATATACAGAAGATATGAATTCAGATAATTGGGTAAAACTAGACGCAGTTTTATAATAAGCTAATTAAAGTGTTAAAAATAACTTGTTACCTTTTGTTATCCACACATAGTTTGTATTAGGTTTTATGAAAAGAGAGTATAAATCAAAAAAATGCTGAAACATAGAAGAAAAAACAGAATGAGAGATACGAAAGGGGTTCATTAATAACGTTAATTGTAACAATAATAGACTAAGACTATGTTTAAGTCTTAGTCCTAACATTTTTAGTGTCATATTTTCTAGCGTCAAAAGTTGCTACATAAAAAATAATATATAAACTAGAAAGATTAAAGTCCAATTCATATAAGAATAAGTTATAAAGACTTTGAAGGAGGAAACAATTATGGAAGAAATCGAAATGTTAGAGGGAATTTTGAATAGTTACCCATATTCTATAATTTTTGTAAACAACGATTATATTATTAGCTTTATGAATAAAAAAGCACAAGAATATTACCGCAAAAAAGGCAAAAATCTAATAGGAAAAAGCATATTTGACTGCCATAATGAAAAATCAATCGAAAGAATAAAGAACACTTATGAAGAAATTAAAAAAACTGAAAAAGATGTATTCATATTTGTAAATTCTAAAAATCAAAGAGTATATATGCAAGGTGTAAAAAATGAAAAAGGCGAATGGATAGGATTTATAGAAAGATTTGAATTAAACTTGCAAATGTAAAAAAAAATAATACATTACACCTTAAGTCGACACATACCCATTTAAACTTGTAATCAAAGAAAACTAGTGTTATATTTTTTTAAATCCTTGCCCTACTACTTCTCTCGAATTTGTTATAACAATAAAACTATTTTTGTCTATTTTCCTTGCTATCATTTTTATCTTTGCAGTATCTCTTCTGGCAGCAGCACACATTAATACTAATTTTTCTTGTTGTGTATACATTCCTTTACCAAAAATCCCTGTTGTGCCTCTTTTTATTTTATCCCCAATTTGTTTGGCAATTTCCTCATTTTTATCTGATATAATCAATATTAATTTAGTAAAATAAATTCCCTCGAACAAAATATCTATGATTTTTCCCATCAAATAAATAGCAATTGCTGAATATAGTCCTATTTCAATTTCTTTTAAAAAGATTACATTCAAAGAAACAATAATTGCATCCATAATAATGATAGCTCTACTTAAACTAATGGTAGGTCTATATTCTCTTACAATATAACTAACTAAGTCTGTTCCTCCTGTAGATGAATTGAACTTTAAAAGAATAGCTGTTCCGTACCCCTATAATAATTCCACCATAGATGCAAGCTAGAAATCTATCCTTAGTTAATGGCTCTAATTGGTCTAAAATATCAATAAAAACAGATAACGCGACTGTTCCTATAATAGATTTCATAAAAAAACTTTTTCCTATCTTATAAATGGATAAGATGAATAGAGGTATATTAATAAGTAATATCATAATTCCCATTGGTATATTCAATAAATAGTAGGTTATTGTTGCAATACCTGCTATTCCTCCAGTTGATAACTGATTTGGTAATAGAAAAAGGGAAACTCCTATTGATAAAAGATCCAAGAATTGTCCCTGTTATTTCTATTATTATTCTTTTTATTTTTAATTTTTCGTCTATATACATAAAAATCACCTTTACTTTCAGTATTTGCATATGTTGGTGAATTTATGCATATAATTACCTCTCTGGTTCCGTCTCCACTGGTTCCGGGTTTAAATGGGGAATGCTGTCAATGGAATGGTAAAGGGGAGCATTCCCC
>CAPBNZ010000059.1:4008-10824 GCA_948585895.1 uncultured Clostridia bacterium
TTTAAACCCGGAACCAGTGGAGACAGTTGGTTTGAAATTTACTCTTCTAAAAAGTCATTATAGGTTTTTACAATTTCTATTTTTGATTTACCTTGTTTTATCTCTTTATCTTGCTTCAAGATTAAATCTACATCATAGGTATTTTTTAACTTGAAAACATTTTCTCTTTTATGTCCAATAACACTATTAGCGTCTATTGGATTTACTGTTACTTCTACTTCTTTGACTTTTACATTTAATTTTTTAATTTTCTCCACAATAGCATCATACCATAAAGCTGATTCTACTAGTTGCCTAAAGGCTGGATGATAGGGACCTGCCACTACTTCACTTTTTTTATCTCCTGGCTCTGTTATTTCATCTGTATTTTGTAATCCAACTCTGATAATTTCAATCTTTTTATCAGCAAACATTCTAACAAGTTCTTTACAAATTTCAACTGCTTGTACTAATGGTAATGGCTCATATTTCTTTTGTTCATATTCCTTTTCTAATTTTGTATTTTTTACTACTAACACTGGATAGATTCTTATCATTTTAGGTTTTAATTTAATCAAGGCTTTTGCCGTGTTAATTTCATCTATTCTATTACTTTCTGGTAAACCTACCATCATTTGATGACCTAATTGGAATCCATTCCAACGAATCATTTTAGATGCTTTTTTTACATCTTCAAACGTATGTCCTCTATTTGTTCTTTTTAAAATATAATCATTAGCTGATTGTACACCCAATTCTATTGTTCTTACTTTGTACTTTTTTAATCTTTTTAAAATTTCTTTGTTGATATAATCTGGTCTAGTTGAAATACGAATTTCCTCTACTTTTCCATCTTTTATATATTCATAGGCTACTTGAAGCAATTCTTCTTGCAACTTTGATTCTATTGCAGTAAAACTTCCTCCATAAAAAGCTATTTCAATTTTTGCCTCTTTATCTTTCCTATTTTCTAGGTAATTATCTATTATGTTCCTTACTTCTTCTTTTGTTATGCTTTTCTTTTGTCCACTAATTGATTTTTGATTACAAAAAATACAATCATTTGGGCATCCTAAATGTGGTACAAATATAGGTATAATATATTGTTTTCTCATAGATTTACCTCTTTTCTATTTCAAATTATCTAATGCTTTTTTGGCTGCACTCATATGTGCTTCTTTTTTACTTTTCCCTTCTCCATTAGCCAGAATTTTTCCATTGCAACTTACTTGTGCCTCAAAATATTTATCATGGTCTGGTCCTTTTTCCATTGTGATTTTATATTCTATTTTAACTTCTCCATGTTGTTGCAGCTTTTCTTGTAGTACCGTCTTATAATCTCTATCTCCTACATGTTTGGTAGCGACTTCAATTTCTTCTTTTAAATTCTGGGTAATAAATTTTTCCGCCTCATTGATTCCTCCATCTAAATAAATAGCTGCAATGACTGCTTCTACACTGTCTGCTAGAATAGCTGGTCTATTTTCTCCTCCTGTTTTTCTTTCTGACTTTCCAAGATATAAGAAATCACTAAAATTATGCAATTTAGCTATTTTGTATAAACTTTTTTCACAAACTACAGTTGCTCTAACTTTAGTCATCTCTCCCTCTTTTAATTTTGGATAATTTTGATATAGGTATTTACTAGATACAAATTCTAATATACTATCTCCCAGAAATTCTAGCTTTTCATTACTCTCTAACTTATTCTCATAAGCATATGATGTATGTGTTAAGGCTTTCCTTAATAAGGCTTTGTCTTGAAAAATATAACCTATACTTTTTTCTATTTTTTCCATTTCTTCACCTCTTTCTTTATTTTTTAGCTGCACTTATATTATATACTATTTTACAAATTTTGCAAGTAGGTTTTATGCAATGTAATTAGTTCCAGTTGCATATCTAATCTTTGCCACACCACATAAACACCCAAACACTTCTTTGGCAAGTAAGACTAAAACAATTAATCACTATTAAAATCTGTTGGTACTTTCATAATAAGATGGGACAAAAGAGTCATGATTAAAATTTCTTGACTTCTTAAATACCTGTCTTTGTTTGTTCACGAAAATGGCAAATCAATTTTCAGTCGAATGCTTTATATGCTAAGAAATTAAGAAATTCTGAAAACTTTCCTAGAATATAAAAAGTTTAAACTCATGACATCCCATTCTATCTTTATTATTATCTCCTATAAATGGTTTGCCAGTTTTGTTTGATGTTAACTATATTGTTACAAAATGTCAGTATTTTTTTTTGTATTTTTATGGACAAGTTGTAACGGTTATTGTATAATAAATGTGTATTATTTTAAGTAAAGAAAGAGAGAATTGTTATGTTGGATAATCATGATAACAGGAATTTGTCTGATGTATTTAAAGAATTGCAAGAAATGCAACATGTTCAAGCCATTAACTCAAATAACTCCACAAAAAAAGTACCAAAGGCAAAAAATAACTTTGCTTTTCATTTTCGTACAAATCATTCTGACAAAAATTCTGACTTAAAACTTTCCCATATTATAACAGGTTGTGGAATTTTAATTGTTGGACTAGCTGTTTTCTTTCCAAAAAACACATCTTTTACACAAAGTTATGCAAAAGAAGTAACTGTAGAAGAAATTTCAGAATATGAATTGAACCGCCATCGCTTAAACATGCAAAGTATCATTTCTGAAAATGCTGATATGAACCGAGTTAAAGAACAAGTTACAGAAGAACGCGATATTGAATTTATAACAGAATACAATAACAATCCGACTCTTCCAAAAAGTGAAGAAATAGTAAAACAAGAAGGTAGTCTTGGTAAAGAAAATGTAACTGCTATTAAAACATATGAAAATGGTAATTTTGTAGAAGAAATTATTTTAGATAAAGAAAAACTTGTAGAACCAGTTTCTAAAATTATAGATATTGGTACTTCTGAATTTTTAGCAAAACATAAAGTACATATTGGTGATATCATGTATCTTGTAAATGATACTAACTTAAAAGAAACAACAGATGATTCTAGCAAAGATATTGCTGAAATAAAAAAGCACTTAGATATTAAATTATTAGAATTACCAAGTGAAGAATGGTGTAAAGTATCTTTTGATAATATAGAAGGTTATATTAAAACTTCTAATTTAACTTCCTCTTATACAACACCAAACATTGTAGAGAAAAACAGAATCCAAAGAATTTTAATCAAAGTAAATATTGATATAGAATTAAATCGAACAAGTGGTTTAACTTTAAACGATTATAAGAAAATATTTACGGATATCCCAAATGATAGAAATAAGATATTCCAAAACAATTATACTGCATTTTATAATGCTGAAAAGAAATATAATATGAATGGTATTTTCTTAGCTTCTATTGCTATTCACGAAAGTGGTTGGGGAACTTCCCAAATTGCTAATGAAAAGAAAAATCTATTTGGTTATGGTTCTTATGATGCTACTCCTTATGAATCTTCTTTTGAATTTGAAGATTATTCAGAAGGAATCGAGACAGTTGCTAAGTCTTTAGTAAAATACTATTTAAATCCATCTGGTACAAAAATTTACGATGGCGAAACTGCTGCTGCTTGGTACTATAATGGTCCTACTTTAAAAGGTGTTAATACTAGATATGCAAGTGATTCAGAATGGCATGCAAAGGTATTTACATATATGGAAACTTTATATAATAGACTTCGCTAATATAAGGAGATTGTTATGAAGAAATTAAAAATAAAAAATGAAAGATTCGTATTTACTATTTTAATAATTATATTGTTTGCGATTTTTCTTCTATATTATAACTTAGTGTTTTCTGTTGTATTTGCCAGAAATTCCTTTGCTAATGAAATGATAGAAATAGCAGATGAAAACGAGAATTCTATTTTTAATATTCAAAAAATATTATTATACAGTAATGCCAATGCTATTGATAATTCAGAAAATCAGTCTTTAAAAGATGTAAGTATTTGCCAATATACTGATATCTCTATTTATATTGACAATACTAATACAATTTCTGAATTAACAGATGAAAATACAATTAAGCAATTATATATAGATAATATAGTAGCAAGTTCAAATGCTGATATAGGAACTAAAGTTCTAAATTATAAAAATCCTTTAAATTTTGGAAAATATAAAGCTATTGAAGAACCAGAAAATCATAGAATTGATTTTAATATTGTAAATACTAATTCAGAAAATGAAAGTAATGACTATGCAAATCCCACTTTTTATACAGACTGTTCTAACCCTATTTCTTTAGGTTATCTAAATCAAGATATTGTAACAAATTATGCTGTTTCTCAAGATGCTAATAGTGTTTCCTTTAATGGAAAAGTTTTAAAAGAAGCAAATGTTAATTTAGAGGATATTAATTATACTTTAACTTTTAAAATTCATATTGTTAATAACTTAAATCAGAAATTTGTTTATAATATGAAATTGAATGTTGATTTAAATGATGATAATGGTGGAATTTACAATGGCTATATATATAGAGGAAAAACTACAACAGGTAGGGAATATAGATTTTTTAAAGAATTTTAACTTTTAAAACAAGATAATTGCTATCTGTATATTATTAACCTAAACATAGGATAATCCAAAGAACATTAAATCAATGAGTGATATGTATGTAGCATGGAAGGATTTCTTTGCCCCTGCTTTTCAACAATTATTAGACGCAGAAACGAGAATTACCGAAATGGTTATTACCCAGAAAAAATTGTGCCAACAGAAATGGAAATCTAATTATTTTTTCACATTTTTGTCACATCTAAACTAATTTTTCACTTTTCTAAACTCTGAAAATATTGAAAATACTACCTTTTTTACTTTTAATATAAAATTATAAAAAACTAAAAAAGTATTGACATATCAACACTTTTTTTAGTTTTTTATTGGAGGCGACAGTCTTGTACACTATTTGCTCCAAATGTACTCAAATACTATATTTCATAAAATAAAAATAATCTTTTTTACACATTTTTTATACATTTGACTTTAATTTTATATAATATAGTATAACACATTGTAATTTTTTCACAAAATCATATTTGACATTTATTAAAATTCTGTGTATAATAGAGATAGAAAATGAAAACACAGATAATGTTGTGTTACCCAATATAATTGAATTACACCACTAGCTCTGCGAAAGCGTATGTGGTGTATTCTTTATTATTCCTTATTAGATAGTATTATGTATATAACACTTACTGAGGCAACGTTTATAGTTATTGAAATCATAAATCCTACTATTAAAAACATTAGAAAATCTAACATATAAACACCACCTCCAATCTCCCAACTAAAGTTGAGGACTAAAGGTAACACCAACATCTGCTTTTATCTCATTTCTATCGTTATTTACTATACAATATATTTTTATAGAATACAAGCGAACAAACTAAATTTATACAATTATTTGAGTTTTTCTACATAAATACAAATATTTGTCAAATAAAGCTTTATAATATTTTTTCACATTATGATAAAATTTTTTTATACATTTTTTATACATATTAAGTTTGTTTTAAGAATAAAATTTTTTTCTATGTTACCTATGTCATTGGGATTTTTTAAATCTTTCATTTATTTTATCTTGAATACTTTTTGCTTTTTCTTTATACTTTTCAGTCCCTTTATTTGGAAAAAAATCAGCTAATTTTTCGCTTAATATATTTGAATTTTCTTCTAATATATTGCATATTTTAACTATTATTTCAAACGTTTCTTCTATGCTTATTGCTTGTTGAAATTTCCACCCCTCGAAGTTATCTGTAGGTATAAATTTAGGAAAAAAACTACTAGAATTATGCATTATATCGTCTCTAATAACATTTTTATATTTATCTCCATATAATCTACTAAATATAGAATGTGCTTTCTTAAAAAAAGTTTTATCACATTCTTTTAATTTTTCTCTTACATTTTGCTTAAAATCTATATCAGGAATTACCTTTAAATCATATAAATAATTTATTATATGTATAAACTTATCATATATAGAGTAAAGTTCAGTAATGGTTTTTCTATATACTTTTTTGCCCAAAAAGAATAATTAGTATCATTCGTAGTTACATATAAATTATTATACTTAATAGCATATGTAAAGAAAACTTTGGCAACTACTATCTCATTGTTATAATTAATTATTGAATGATTAATTAAATAATCAATTTTATCAGGATAATACCATTTATTTGGTATTACTAATTCTGGCAAACTTTTTATTTTGTCTATACAATTTTCTTTACTTAAATCTTCTTTTGTAAGTATTACAACATAGTTTAATAAATTATCTTCCATTTACAACTCTCCTTATGATGAATATTAACTATATTAAATATCATAAAATTAGACTTTTTAAAGATGTTCGCTTGTATTATATAAAATAATATTGTAATACAATAACAACCTTCCATTGTCAAAAGGCTAGTTACTTACATAGGACGGAAAGGGGGTAAATGAAATGACACAACCTGAGCTTATTCTAAAATTGATTGAACAGTTAATTGCAGAAAAAGAAAAGAACATCAAACTTCAATCAAAATTAGAAGAATACAAAAAAGGTAAAGACTAAATGTGTCATTACATAGTCGAAAGTGGGAAAGAATTACAGGGCTTTCCTGCTTTTTATTTTTAGACATAAAAAAAGTATGTGCATTACAGGTACACATACGAGTAAACAATATACACAACCTGAGCTAAGGTACATTGTTTTAATGTACCTATATAATAACACTTTTTTTTTAGTTTGTCAAATGTTATCTTTTAATACACTTTAAAATGTGTTAAGTTTATTTTAGAAGATTAAAAAAATTCAAACTCTAAAAGTATTGAAA
>CAPBNZ010000060.1:0-3137 GCA_948585895.1 uncultured Clostridia bacterium
TAGAAAGTTTATTTCATGCTATTGCATAAACAGCATGATTAATTAGCATAAGCAAAGCAAATCTGTCTTTTCTATTGTGAATTTTTCCTATACTATTATAAAATAATATAGAATGTTAAATGTTCAAAAAACGTTTCTAATCCATATTATTAATTGGTTCTTTTGCTGGTATTCCTGCCTTTCTAGGATATTTCAGTGGTGTAGTTTTTATTTTATGAATCCAAATAATATTTCTTTGAATTTCACTTTTTGGTAATTGAAATTTTTCAATTTCTTCTATTTGTCCACCTAATACCAAAATGGCTTTCTCACTTTGTTGTATTTCCTGCTCTATATTAGATCCTTTCATATTAATCGTATATCCATCTAATTTAACTAATGGTATTAAATATTCAGACAAGGTTGCTAAATTGGCTACTGCTCTTGAAGTAGCATAATCAAATCTTTCTCTATATGATTTGTTCTTTCCTAATTCTTCTACACGTGAATGTATAGCTGTTATATTTTTTAATGCTAATTTTTCTATAACTTCATTTAAAAATTTAACTCTTTTATTTAAAGAATCTAATAAAGTAATGTTTATATCATCTCTTATAATTTTTAATGGAATCCCTGGAAACCCAGCTCCAGTTCCTACATCAATTATAGTCGCTTCTTTTTTTATATGTTTAGCTATTGTGATAGAGTCTATAAAATGCTTTAATATAATTTCTTCTGGTTTTATAATAGCTGTCAAATTTATCTTTTCATTCCATTCTAATAATAATTGCATATATTCATAAAATTCATTCACTTGCTTGTTATTTAATAAAATTCCAATTTCTTTTGCTGATTCTTTTATATTTTCTTCAAATTCTTCTTTTAACATATTTTTCTCCTTTACTGTTACTAAAAAATCAATGATTTGGATACAAATTATTGATTTTTTAGTTGTTGTAAGTAAACAAGTAGAACCGATATATCTGCTGGCGACACGCCAGATATTCTGGATGCTTGTCCAATAGAACGAGGTTTAAACTTATCTAATTTTTGTCTTCCTTCCAAACTAATGCCTTTTACTTCTTCATATACTATTGTTTCTGGCAAAATCTTAGTTTCCAATTTCTTGAACTTTTCCACTTGTGCTTCTTGCATTTTAATATATCCTTCATATTTTATTTGTATTTCTACTTCTTCTTTTTCTTGATTCGTTAGTTCTGTCCTTTGACTATCAATAGATGATAATTTCTCATAATTTAATTCTGTTCTTTTTAATAATTCTGCCATTTTTGTACCTGTTGATAATTCAGATGTTCCATACTCTTTTAAAAGGTTGTTTACTTTTTCATTTGGTTTAACAATGGTATCTTTTAATCTTTTTATTTCCTTTTCTATATTTTCTTTTTTTCTTTGGAACTTTTGATATCTTTCGTCAGAAATTAAACCTATTGTATGTCCTATGTCTGTTAACCTTAAATCTGCATTATCCTGCCTTAATAACAATCTATATTCTGCCCTTGAAGTCATCATTCTATAAGGCTCATTTGTTCCTTTTGTTACTATATCATCAATTAAAACCCCTATATATCCTTGTGTTCTATCTAAAATAAGAGGTTCTTTCCCTTTTATTTTTTGCACAGCATTAATTCCTGCTATCAATCCTTGACAAGCAGCTTCTTCATAGCCAGATGTTCCATTAATTTGCCCTGCCATAAATAATCCTTCTATTCCTTTATATTCTAAAGAAAGCTTTAAATTAGATGGATTAATACAATCATATTCAATTGCATAAGCTGGTCTTGTAAATTCCGCATTTTCTAACCCTGGAATTGTATGATATAAAGCTATTTGCACATCTTCTGGCAAAGAAGAACTCATTCCTTGAATATACATCTCTTCTGTATCTATTCCCACTGGTTCTACAAATGCCTGATGACGAGGTTTATCACTAAACCTAACAACTTTATCTTCAATAGACGGACAATACCTAGGACCAGTTCCTTCTATCATACCAGCATATAAAGGAGATCTATGTAGATTTTGTCGAATTATGTCATGAGTCTTTTCATTAGTATAGGTTAAATAACAATCTACCTGTTCAAAATCTTTTGGCTCATTTTCAAACGAAAATGCTTCTATTCCAGTATCACCTTTTTGTATCTCCATTTTACTAAAATCAATACTTCTTCTATTAATTCTAGCTGGTGTTCCTGTTTTAAATCGTATTAATTCAATTCCTAATCTTTTTAAACAGTCTGATAATTGATTTGCTGCTGCTACTCCATCTGGTCCACTTTCTTTTGTAAAGTCTCCAATAAATATTTTCCCTTTTAAATATGTTCCTGTTGCTAAAATAACACTCTTTACTTGGTAAATAGCCCCTATTTCTGTTTCTATTGCTGTTATTTTCCCATTTTCTACTTTAATATCTACAATTTCTCCCTGCTTTACCTCTAGATTTTCCTGCTTTTCTAAAGTATGTTTCATTTCGGCTTGATATCTTTTTCTATCTGCTTGTGCTCTTAACGAATGCACAGCAGGTCCTTTTGAAGTGTTTAACATTTTAATTTGAATCATTGTTTTATCAATATTTTTTGCCATTTCACCACCAAGAGCATCTATTTCTCTTACTAGATGTCCTTTTGAACTTCCTCCAATATGCGGATTACATGGCATATTTGCAATGGCTTCCAAACTAATAGAAAATATTAATGTCTTCATTCCTAGTCTAGCTGCTGCAAGTGCGGCTTCACACCCAGCATGTCCTGCTCCTATTACTGCTATATCATATTCTCCTGCTATATAACTCATATTCTTTCCTCTTTCTAATCAAATTTTAATTGATTAAACAAATTGTTTCATCTCATTTTTTTAAATTCCTTGTGAAACAGAAATTCTTGTTTTTTTATTCGTTTAGTTATTATTTACTTATTTATTTTTGTTTGTTTTATGTATACTTTTGGTTTTTTTCTGTTATTCTAGTGTTTATATCTTCTTATTATGGATTTTTAAAATTTTAGTTAATTTTAATGTATCATTTATTTTTTATGTAACTTATTCATATTAAATGATACCATTCATAGATTATTGTATGAATAAATTATAAAATTATATTTTTGACTCTTTTCTTTTATCTTTAAAATTAATTATATTCCATT
>CAPBNZ010000060.1:3151-10663 GCA_948585895.1 uncultured Clostridia bacterium
TTTTTATTTTTAGGTATAAACTTATATTACTTTCGCATTAAATCGTCTTATTTTTCATTTTAAAGTTTATTCTTGAATTATTTTCCTAAACAAAACTTAGAAAAAATTTCATTTATTATATCTTCACTTACTATTTCTCCTGTTATATTTCCTAAATCTTCTAAAATGTCTTTTATAAATACTGCTATTATATCTAATGGCATTTTTTCTTCTATTGTACTCTTTGTCTTTTTTACATTCTCTATTGCTTTTGTAATTAAATTTTTATGTCTTATATTTGTGATTATCATTTCATTATCGAAATTGATTTCATTTAGATTAAATAAATTTGTAATTTCCTGGTACAATTTTTCTATTCCAATATCATTTAAAGCAGAAATTTTGATAATATGCTTACTTGATTCTTGTAATCTTATATCCTTTTCTTGTAAAACTGGTTCTAAGTCAATTTTATTTAAAATAATAATAGATTTCCTATCTTTAATAATTTCTAATATCTCTTTATCCTCTGATGTTAATTCCTTTGTACTATCTATAATGGCAATTACTAAATCTGATTCTTTAGCTATTTCTCTGGATTTTGCAATTCCTATCTTTTCCACTTCATCCTTTGCTTCCCTAATTCCTGCTGTATCAATTAATTTAAGCGGAATTCCATTGATTGTAACAAATTCTTCTATCGTGTCTCTTGTTGTTCCTTCATATTCTGTAACAATAGCTCTATCTTCTTTTAAAATAGCATTTAAAAGTGATGACTTTCCTGCATTCGGTCTTCCTATAATTGCTGTTTTTATTCCTTCTTTTATCATTTTTCCATTATCAAAACTTTTTTCTAATTTTAATAATTTCTCTTCCACTGTTTCTAACATAGTTACGATTTGTTCATTTGTAACATCATCGACATCATATTCTGGATAATCAATCGCTACTTCTATACTTACCATGATATCTAATATATATTGCTTAATTTCTGCTATCTCTTTAGATAAGGTTCCTTTTAATTGTTTAATACTTGTTTTTGCTTCTTTTTCCGATTTTGCATGAATTACATCAATAACAGATTCTGCTTGTAATAAGTCAATTCTACCATTTAAAAAAGCTCTTTTTGTAAACTCTCCTGGTTCAGCTAATTGTGCACCATTTTTTAAGCATATTTCTAATATTCTTCTAACAATAATATTTCCTCCATGAGAATTAATTTCACACATATTCTCTGTTGTATAGCTTTTTGGTGCTTTAAAATAAGATACTAAAACCTCATCTACAATCTCTCCATTATCTATAATATTTCCATACTTTATGGTATATCCTTTTATATTTTCTAATCCCTGTTTATTTTTGGGTTCGAAAATTTTATTTAATATGAAAAAGCACTTCTCACCACTCATTCGTATAATTCCAATTCCTCCAATTCCGTGGAGCCGTAGAAATTGACACTATGGTACTCATGTTTCCATCCTCCTTTTATGTGTTATGTAAATTTCTATTCTTTTTATACAAGAAAAAGGTCAAAAGATGAAATTACAAAATATTTTGTAAAATCCGACCTTTGACCTCCGATTTTATCTTCTCTATTATTTTTTTAAAGATACTACAATTCTTCTATGTGGCTCTTCTCCTACACTAGTTGTTTCAACTTTTGAATTTTGTTGTAACTTACTATGAATAATTTTTCTTTCATAAGCTTGCATTGGTTCTAATTTAATAGGCGTTTTGGTTCTTATTACTGTTTTAGCTACTTTTTCTGCTAAATCTTCCAATGTCTTCTCTCTTTTCGCCTTATAACCTTCTATGTCTAAAATAACTTTAACTCTATTTTCAATTCCTTTTCCTGCTATCGATGATAAAATATTTTGCAAAGCATATAAAGTTTCTCCTCTATATCCTATCAAATATCCTAAGTTTTCACTCGCCATTTCAACATTAATATGATTCATTGTTGTTGTAATTTGATAAGTAGTACCACTTGGTAATTTTAATACAAATCCCTTTAAAAAGTTCTCAAGATTTTGTTTTGCTTTTTCTTGCTGTTCTTGATTTAGCTCTATTTCCTTTTTTACTTTATTATGGTCTTTTTTTAATTCTTTTAATGTCATTTCAACTTTTACGACTCTAGGGGTTAAAATACTAAAAAAACTTCTTTTATCTTCATTTTCTAGAACTTTAATATCAACACAATCTTTTGATACATTTAATTTTTTTAGACCTTTTTCAATTGCTTCATTGGTTGTCTTTCCTTCAGAAATAATTGTTTTCTCCATTTATGATTCCTCCCCATCTTCTTGTTTAATAACCTTATTTAAAATCAATCTTTCTAAAATCATAAGAACATTGTTTACTAACCAATAGAGTGCTAATCCCAATGGTGCTACTAATGCAATAGAAATAGACATAATTGGCATCATCCAAGACATCATTTTATTGGTTTGCATAACTGCATCTACTTCATTGGTTTCTTCTTTTTCTGTTAGTTCTTTTCCTGTTTCTCCATCTATTACTGTTTTCTTTTTATTTGTATTTTGTTGCATTGCTGTTGTCATTCGAATTGAAATAAAAGAAGATATGATATATAAAATTGGTATAATATAAACGGTATAATCTGTCATGTTTTGTTGTGGAATTTTGCTTAAGTCTAATCCTAAAAAGTTCATTTGAATATTTAACTTATCAACATTTGCATCTTCTGGATTTTTTTCTTTTAACCAATTATATTCTCTTATTAAATCAATTTCTGGATAAACTTTACTTACTTCTCTTCCTTCTTCTTGCAATTGAGTTACATATTTGTTAACATCTTCTGTTGCTATTTTTTCCATATAAGTAATTGGACTCTTAACTAAATAAAAAATAGAAAGTAGCAATAACATTTGGATAATAGCTGTTAGACATCCACTAAGTGGACTCATTTTCTCATTTTTATATAAATCCATCATTGCTTGGTTCATTTTTTCTTGGTCATTTTTATACTTAAATTGAATCACTTTCATTTTTTCTTGCATTTTAGCACTTTTTTTCATTGTTCTTTGTTGTTTGATAGACAAAGGCAATAACAATAATTTTATAATAATGGTAAATAATATAATAGCTATCCCATAATTATTGACTACATTATATAAAATTGATAGCAAATAACCAAAAAGATTGGCAAAAAACTCAAACATAAATTATTTCCTCCTAGCTCTATTTTAATGGATCATATCCACCTTTTGAAAAAGGATTACATTTTAGAATTCTTTTCATTCCTTTCATAACACCTTTCCCCGCTCCATATTTAAGAATTGCCTGTTTGGTATATTCTGAGCAAGTTGGATAATATTTGCAATGAATATTCTTACTTTCTAGCCATATGGATATATGTCTTTGATATCCACTAATTAGCTTTAGTAGTAACGTTTTCATATTTTTCCTCTATTAGTTTTGCTTTATCAAAAATAATTCTCATGTCTCTTCTTATATTTTGAAACGTTGCATCTGTAATATTTGCTTTCTTTTTCCATAAAAAAACCATACGATATCCACTTTTTATAGCATCTTCATAATAAAAATAATTTTCTCTAATAAGTCTTTTTATATGATTTCTTTTTACAGCTTTTGCTATTTTTACACTAATAGCAATCCCTAATAGATTCCTATCTTGATGACTGTTTTTTTTAACAAATATTTCTATATATTTTCCTGAATAATAATTTCCCCTTGATAAAACATTTCTAAATTCATAGTTTTTTTTCATCATTTCTGTTTTCTTCATGATTTGTTTTTCCTTTCTATTTTAAGCCAAACATAATGAAAAAACGAATCGTTTTGCTATAATTATGCTGAAAAGGCACGCTTTTGCGGCCTTTTTGGAATTCTTAGAAAATCTTTAATTTTTCTAGGATATACAAAATAACATAATTATGCAGTTAATTTTTTTCTACCTTTTGCTCTTCTTGCTTTTAATATATTTCTTCCTGCTCTTGTTTTCATTCTTTTCATAAATCCATGTTCTTTCTTTTCTTGTCTATTTTTTGGTTGAAATGTTCTTTTCATTTTTCCCTACACCTCCTACTGATAATTAACAAGTATATCGATTATACCGCAAAACAATGTAAAAAGTCAAGTAATTTTAAATTTTTTTACAAAAATATTACAACAGTTATTACTACTGATTCATACTGTAAGTTTAAATGAAAAAGTAGGGATATACGACTTTTCTATAAATACGCATAGATACATTACAATTTAGCTTGACAATTTCAACAATTCAAATCTAATTTTAAGTTTTATGTAACTTTTTAGGGTGATAATTTGTCATATTTATGAAAAATAAATAAGTTTTCCACAGTTTTTTTTCTTTTTATCCACATGAAAAAAATTTTTTCCACAATTTTATTGACTTATTGTGTATAAATCTGTTATGATTGGGGGGTAAAAAATTATGAGAGATTTTAACTGAAAATACTTGAATTTATGTTCGTATAAGTCATCTTTATTTTTACAAAAATATAACAAAGTTATCAACACTTGTGGATAACTTTGTGGATAACTCTATCAAGAAAGGATGATTTTGATGTCACTAGATAAAGGTGAACTGATTGAAAAAATAAAAAATGAATTAAGACCTGAAGTTACTAAAATATCTTATGATACTTGGATTATGCCATTAGATATCAGAAGTATTGAAGGTAATAACATTGTTTTTACAACCACTTCTGAATATCAAAAAGATTTTATTGAAAATAAATATAGACCTTTACTTTTTAATACATTAAGATACATAACCAATAAAGATTGGACATTTTCAGTAATTGATTTATCAAAAGAAGAAAAAGAAGAAGAAATTATTTCAGATACTACACAAGATGCCTCTACACCAGAAATTGAATCTAATAAATCAACTTTAAATCCTAAATACACTTTTGAAACTTTTGTTGTAGGAGACAATAATAAATTTGCACATGCTGCTGCTTTAGCAGTTGGAAATGAACCAGCCAACTCTTACAACCCTTTATTTCTATATGGAGGAGTAGGGTTAGGAAAAACTCACTTGATGCATTCTATTGGCAACAGAATCTTAGAAAACAATAGAAACTGTAATGTACTATATGTTACTTCTGAAAAATTTACGAACCAACTTATCAATGCCATTAAAGATAACAAAAATGAAATGTTTCGAAATAAATATAGAACTATCGATGTTCTACTAATCGATGATATCCAATTTATTGCTGGAAAAGAAAGAATACAAGAGGAATTTTTCCATACATTTAATTCTTTGTACGAAGATAGAAAACAAATCATTATCTCTAGTGATAAGCCTCCTAGAGATATACCATTCTTAGAGGATAGACTAAAATCAAGATTTGAATGGGGACTACTAGCAGATATTTCTTGTCCAGATTATGAAACACGTTTTGCCATTTTAAGAAAAAAAGCACAAGACGAAAATGTGATTATCGATGATTATATACTTTCTAATATTGCTAATAAAATCGATTCTAACATTAGAGAACTAGAAGGTGTATTTAATAAAGTTGTGGCAAGAGCTTCTTTAACACATAGTCCTATTACCATAGAATTAGCCGAAAAAATTATTAATGAATTTAAATATGAAAGTGAAAAAGTAATTTCTTGTGATTTTATAAAAGAAACTGTAGCAAAATACTTTAGTATCAATAAAGAAGATTTATCCGGAAATAAGCGTTCAAATGATATTGCTTTTCCAAGACAAATTGCTATGTATTTATGTAGAGAAATCGCCAATATGTCGTATCCACAAATAGGAACAGACTTTGGAGGAAGAGATCACTCAACCGTAATGCATGGATGTAAAAAAATAGAAAAAGAAATGAAAGAAAAAAGTAACACTAAGTTAATTGTGGATAGTGTGAAAAACATTATCATAGATGGAAAACAATAGAAGTATATAGAAAATTTAAAGATTTCTAAAATTTGTGTTTGAAAAATTATTGTTTGTAACAAGAGGATGCAATCTATTCTTACGGAACTAGCACATTGGATATCCACACCCCTATGTTAATAACATGTTTATAAACTGTGTATATGTCACTTTTTACACAATACTATTTTAAAGCTGTGGATAACTATTAGAGTTTTCCACTGACTTATAAACATCATTTTTTCTAGGGATTCTAACTTTCAACATAGTTTTCCACAGTTTCCACAGTACCTAATACTATTATATATAATAAAAGGAGGAAGCAACATGAAAATAGTTTGTTATAAGGATACCATCCTTAAAGCTATTAATTCCGTAGTAAAAGGGGTAGCTTCAAAAACTACAATGCCTATACTAGAAGGAATACTAATCCAAACGAATGATAAAGAAATAAAGTTAACAACCTATGATTTAGAAATAGGAATTGAATACATTATGGAATGTGAAGTAAAAGAACAAGGAAGTACAGTTGTTAATGCTATTATGTTTAGTGAAATTATTCGAAAATTACCAGATACAGAAATTTATATTTCTGTAAATGACAACAATTTATTGGAAATAGAATGTGAAGGATCTTTATATAAATTAGCAACCATGAATCCAGAAGAATTTCCAGAACTTCCAAAAATAGAAATAGAAAATGCTATAGAAGTCGATCAAAATATTTTAAAAAATATGATAAGAAAAACGATTTTTGCTGTTAGCACAGAAGAAAGTAGACCAATTTTTACAGGATGCTTATTTGAAATTGAGAACAATAAATTAACACTTGTTTCAGTGGATGGTTTCCGATTAGCATTAAGATCGATTTACTTAAACAAACAAAGTAATAATTTTAAAGCAGTTATCCCAGGTAAAACATTAAATGAAGTGAATAAAATTATAGCAGATGCGTTTGAACCTATAAAAATAGGAGTTGCAAAAAATCAGGCCTTATTTGAAATGGACAATTGTAAAATAGTAACAAGAATTTTAGATGGAGAATTTCTAAATTACAAAAATGTGATTCCAAGCAATTGGGAGACTAGAATAAAAGTAAATAAAAGTAATATTCAAAATAGTTTTGAAAGAATCAGTTTAATATCAGCATCTAGTGTTGAAAAAGAAAAGAAATATCCTGTAAAAGTACAAGTTGATATTGGAAAAGTAATTATATCTTGTACGAATCAAACGGGAGATGCAAAAGAGGAATTATATGTCTCAACAGAAGGAAAGAATTTAGAAGCTGGATTTAATCCAAAATACTTTTTAGATAGCCTAAAGGCAATAGAAGAGGAAGAAGTATATATTGAATTTGGTACTAGCATATCACCATGTCTAATAAAATCGATTGAAAATAATGATTATACTTATATGATTTTACCAATTCGTTTAAAAGAAGATTAAAAGAGGAATAAAGATTTTCTATGCAAGGTAGATTGCTAGAAAATCTTAATTTTAATGTTAAAAATGACTTGGAAAAACAAAATGATTATCTAAAAATAATAACAGAATAGTTTTCCACAAATTGTTTTTGAAATGTGGAAAATAAATAAAAAAAAAGAAATAAAAAGAAATAAATTAAAAAACGGAGA
>CAPBNZ010000061.1:0-4309 GCA_948585895.1 uncultured Clostridia bacterium
GCAAATAGAAATGGAGCAAAAGATTCATTTGGAAAAAACAAAAGATGAGAAGAACAAAACAACCAATAAACAAAATTGTACAATAGAAGAATTATTAGATTTATATAAAGAATTTGAAAAATTAGAAAACACGTTAAAAAATATCATATTAGACATGAATAGTTTAAAATTAAAGAAAAAAAATATGGCAAAAAAAATTGAAAATGCAACTCTATTTATAGAGGAAATTGATAGCCATAAAAAGAGTATATTTGAATTTTGGAAATATAGTAATAAAGACGAAATTGCCACTTTACCAGAAGGAGAAGAAGAGGAAGTCAATATTATGAAAAGAATTACTAGAATTTTTGACTATGAAGAGGATATTGAAAAATTTGGGAAAACAATGGATAAAATACAAAGAAAAGTTTTATCAAAGCAAGAAACAGATAGTGTATATATTTCTTCTACTAATATTTTGGACATATTAAATAAAGTAAAAAATAATAATGTATTACCAAAAGATATCATGGCTAGTCTAAAAGACTTGAAAAAGGAAGCAATACAAGAGAAAACCTTAACTCAGAAGGATGAATTTGATATTTTTGGAGGTATTACACATGATTTATCTAAAGTATCTGAAATTAATAATAAAAAGCACAGAGAAGTTGAAAAAGATAAATTTAATATATTAGAAATCAATAAAAGTACAAAACAAATAGGATATAAGTTAGCTTTAGAAAAAGTAATAGATAACATAAAAACAGCCTTAACAAAAGTAGTTATCCCAGAAGACTTACCAGTATATAAAGCAACCCCAAATAAATTGTTAGATAAGAAGGAAATTAATATTTTTAATATTAATCCAGAAACAGAAATAAAAAATACTATTACACAAATAGAGGATACTATTAATTTTTATAAAATTAATTTAAAACAAGGAACAAATAGCATAAGTTTTACAAATTGTATTTTTTATGATAATCAAAATAAAACGCTACCAATTGGACAAGACTTGTCAACCAAGATTTTAGTCGACCTTTCTAAAATAAAGATGGAATTAAAAAAGAAATCTACTTTTAACATGCTTGACTTTAAAAAGGAAAAGGATGATTTTTCAGATATTATTGTAAAAGAAATTCGTGTTTTTGAATTTGAGACAGCTAACAATAATCTTATAACATAAGCTCATAGTATTGGTTAATTGTGAGTATAAATGAACCAAAACACCTTTTTTGCATATAATGAACTAAATTATTAAGCAAAGGAGGTTTTTATTTGTGAAAAAGAAAAGGAGTATTTTAATATTCTTTATGATTTTAACATTCACTTTTTTTACCAATATCAATATGACCTATGCTTTAACACCAAACGCAGAACCTCGATATCAAGGAATTGATGTAAGCAACTGGCAAGGGTACATAGATTATAGACAAGTAAAAGAAAGTGGAATAGAAGTAGTTTACATTAAATCAAGTCAAGGAAGCAACATCAAAGATGCCTATTTTGATATGAATTATGAAAACGCAAAAGCAAATGGATTAAAAGTTGGATTTTATCATTTTTTAACAGCAACCAATACACGGAGAAGCGGAACAAGAAGCAAGATTTTTTGCTTCTGTTATAGCAGGCAAACAGCCAGATTGTAAACTGGTAATGGACTATGAGGTTTTTGGTGGTGTTAGTGTAGAAGAAACAAATAATATAGCACAAGTTTTTTTAGAAAGTGTTAAAAGATTAACCAATAAAGAAGTAATTGTATATAGTGATTTATCAAATGCTAGAGATAGATTTAATAGAAATATTGCTGATAATTATGAATTATGGATTGCTTATTATGGAGATTATAATAATTTAAAATCTATAGAAACCAGCTGGGAAAGATGGATAGGAGTACAATATACAGATAGAGGATATGTACCAGGAATTAGGGGAAATGTAGATAGAGATTTATATACAGAAAACATATTCTTATCTGATACAAGCCAAATTCCAAATACAGAAAATCCAAATGATAATATTAATACAGAAGGAATTACTTATACTGTACAACGTGGAGATACTTTATCTGAAATTGCCAGTCGATATGGTAC
The DNA here is from genome assembly GCA_948585895.1 of uncultured Clostridia bacterium. GTDB lineage: Bacteria > Bacillota > Clostridia > TANB77 > CAG-508 > CAG-269. The sequence continues at coordinate 2,073 of CAPBNZ010000061.1, forward strand.
AACTGTGCAAGAAATTGTAAGTATAAATAATATAGTAAATGCTAATTTAATTTATCCAGGTCAAACTTTAAGAATACTAACAAATTCAACAGTAAATGCTTCTGAAACAAGAGAAACTGGTAGTATTACTTATACAGTACAAAGAGGAAATACATTATCACAAATAGCTAATTCTTATGGTGTTACAATTAATCATATTATGGAGATGAATCATATTAAAAATCCAAATTTGATTTATCCAGGTCAAAAACTAAGAATTACAGAAAGTGAAAATAGTACCTTAAATCCAATTTTGCAAAAAAATTATTATACAGTACAAAGAGGAGATACTTTGTCTGGAATTGCTAGAAAATATGGTGTTACAATTCGATATTTAGTGAATTTAAATGGAATTCGTAATCCAAATTTAATTTATGCAGGACAAATTATTAAAGTATCATGATATCTACATTTTATGGCTTTCATTTAAGGAGGGTGTCTTAAAATAGGACCCCTCTTTTTGATTTGGTTTGACTGTTCCATAATTAAATAGTTACAAATAATGGCAAAAAAATTTAAAAAAAATCTAGACAATAAAAAAAATATATGCTAAGATAGATAAAGACATGCCGATGTGGCGGAATTGGTAGACGCACTGGACTCAAAATCCAGCGGGAAACCATGTGGGTTCGAGTCCCACCATCGGTACCATGACTTTTGTTATAGATTTGAAATAACACAAAGTTTTTTAGAGAGTATATCAAAAATGAGGAGGAATGAGATGATGGAATTAAAAGGAAGTAAAACAGAGCAAAACTTAATGGAGGCATTTGCAGGTGAATCACAAGCAAGAAATAAATATACTTATTTTGCAAGTAAAGCAAAAAAAGAAGGATATGAGCAAATAGCTGCAATATTCCAAGAAACAGCAGACAATGAAAAAGAACATGCAAAAATGTGGTTCAAGTTATTACAAGGAGGAGAAATTAAAACAACAGCTGAAAACTTAAAAGCAGCAGCAGAAGGAGAAAACTACGAATGGACCGATATGTATGATAGAATGGCAAAAGAAGCAAAAGAAGAAGGGTTTGACCATATTGCTTATCTTTTTGCGGAAGTAGCAAAAATAGAAAAAGAACATGAAGAGAGATATAAAAAATTATTAGAAAATGTAGAAAATGGATTAGTATTTAGTCGTGATGGAGATAGAATATGGAAATGTAGAAACTGTGGACATATTGTAATTGGGAAACAAGCACCAGAAATTTGTCCAGTATGCAGTCATCCAAAAGCATACTTTGAAATCAAGGCAGAAAACTATTAAGAACAAAAGGGACTTATTCGATAAACGAAGAAAGTCCTTATTTTTTTCTATACAATATATATAATAAATACATTAATTACTTGAAAAATAGATAAAAAAGGCATATAATAGAAAACAATTAATAAAAGAAGGTTAAGGAGATAATTATGCCTAAATTTTTTGTAACTAACAATAATATCAAGAATAATAAAATAAGAATTATAGGAGAAGATGTTAATCATATTAAAAATGTTTTAAGAAAGAAATTAGGAGATCAAATAATCATTTGCAATATAGACATTACTTATGACTATTTGTGTGAAATTATAAAACTAGGAGAAGAAGAAATTCAATGTAATATATTGCAAAAGTTAGGAACAAATTCTGAGTCGAATATCAAAGTAAGTATATGGCAAGGACTTCCAAAAGCAGATAAAATGGAATTGGTTATTCAAAAAGCAGTTGAACTTGGTGTGTATGACATTACACCAGTAGAAATGAAACGATGTGTTGTTAAATTAACGGAAAAAGATAAAATAAGGAAGTTGCAAAGATGGCAGAAAATAGCGGAGGTTGCTGCTAAACAAAGTGGAAGAAATAGAATTCCAAAAATAAATGATTTGATTTCGATTAAAAATATTTGTCATTTATGTATGGAGTATGATATAGTAATAGTGGCCTATGAAAAGGAAGAGCAAAATAAATTAAAGTATGAATTACAAAAAGTAAAGGAAAAAAAGGTAAGTGATTTAAAAATTGCTATTCTAATTGGACCAGAAGGTGGAATTGATGAACAAGAAATTCATATGCTAAAAGAAAGTGGTAGTAAGACAGTAACATTAGGGAATCGTATTTTAAGAACAGAGACAGTAGCATTAAACATTTTGAGTAATATCATGTATGAATTTGAAACTTAATTTATGATGGATTGAAAGGAATGAAAATAAATGGTAAA
>CAPBNZ010000061.1:4323-8130 GCA_948585895.1 uncultured Clostridia bacterium
TTACCCAAGGAAATATCACAAGAAATGTTAAAAAAGATAGTTACAAATTTATTAAGAGCAATTGGAATTATGCTTTATTTTATTATTTTAAATTTAGCTTATACTTGTATGAAGCAAGAGAGATTAATAAGAGATATAGAAGTGTTTGCAGGTGCATTTTTAGTAATTGGAATTGCTTTTCTAGAAAAAGCGTATAAAAAGGACAATAGTAGTATAGCAGTAAATGGGATAGAATTTTTAGTGTTGTCACTACACAGTTTATCGATTATGCATATAATTACAATATACAAATATGATTTTAGGTTTTATTTATTAACTTCCTCTTACATTGTTTCCATCTATTATGTATTAAAAGCTATCATCTTCTATACAAAAGGAAGAAGGGAATATCTAAACAGCTTAAGTGATATTTCTGAAATTGTAAAAAAAGATGAGCCAGTTGTAAAAGAAGCTAAGAAAAGAACAAATAAAGTAGAGATAAAGAAAATAGAAGAAGGAAAGTCTAACAAAAAAACAACAAAACAAAAGGCGAAGACTTTAAATACCAAAAGCAAAAATGGAAAAAAGAAAGAGACAAAAGAAGAAGTTAAAATACAAGAAAAGAAAAAAAGGGGAAAACCCAAAAAAGAGGTAATGAAAAATGATTAAAAGTATGACAGGATATGGCAAGGCTAATCTATCTCAAAATCAGAAAGAATATCAAGTAGAAATAAAGAGTGTGAACCATAGATATTTAGATATTTCTGTAAAAATGCCAAAAGTATTAAGCTATTTAGAGGAAGCAGTTAAAAAAGCAGTTAGTTCAAAGGTAAAAAGAGGTAAAATTGATGTTTTTATTACTTTTGAGAATCGTTCAACAGAAGCAAAAGAAATAAAAATTAATACAGAAATAGCCAAAATCTACATTGATGAATTGAAAAGTTTGGCCAAGCAAGAAGAAATTTTGAGTAACATAGAAGTAACAGAAATAGCAAAATTACCAGATGTTTTAAGTATCCAAAATAAACAAGAAGAAGATACTATAAAAAGTGAATTGTTAGAAACGGTTTGCCAAGCTACTCAAAATTTAATAAAAATGAGAACAACAGAAGGAAGCAAAATGGCAGAAGATTTATTGGTAAGAACTAAGGCTATTCAAATAAAAATAGAGGAAATATCTTCACTTTCTACTGGACTTATTGAAGAATATGTAGTAAAATTAGAGGGAAGAATAAAAGAAATATTGAAAAATCAGGACATAGATAAGGCAAGATTAGCACAAGAAGTTGTCATATATGCTGATAAATGCTCGGTAGAAGAGGAAGTTACAAGATTAAGAAGTCATGTATCACAATTCGAAAACCTTTTACATTCAAAAGAACCGATTGGAAAGAAATTAGATTTTATTATACAAGAAATGAATCGAGAAACAAATACAATTGGTTCTAAAGCTAATAATCTAAGTATTACCAATCAAGTTATTGATATAAAAACAGAATTAGAGAACATAAGAGAACAAATACAAAATGTTGAATAAACAAAAATAAGAGAATGAATCATTTCAATTAGGTTAATATACAAGAAAGGGATGAAAATAAAAATGCAATTAGTAAATATTGGTTTTGGAAATATTGTTTCGTCAGAAAGAATTGTTGCTATTGTAAGTCCAGAGTCAGCACCCATTAAGAGAATGGTACAAGAAGCAAAAGATAATAAAACAGCAGTGGATGCTACTTATGGAAGAAGAACAAGAGCTGTATTAATTATGGATTCAGGGCATATTATATTATCAGCCGTTCAGCCAGAAACAGTTGGAGGAAGAATTGATAAAACAATATCGCAAGAAGATATTAAATAATATTATGATAACTGTTAACGATTTAGATAAGATATACTTTGTTATATTATAGGCTGTTCTAATGACAGATAATGTATAAAATAAAATTAATGTTATAAAAGGAAAGGATGAATAAAATGATTGTAAAACCAACTGTAGGTGAATTATTAACAAAAGCAAAAAATAGATATGAATTAGTAATTGCAACAGCAAGAAGAGCAAGACAAATAGCTGCTGGGGATGAAGCAAAGACAAAAGTAAAAGAAGAATCACCAGTAACCTTAGCTGCTAATGAAATAGCAGAAGGGAAGGTAACAATATGTTAGTTATATTATCTGGTGTAGCAGGAGCAGGAAAAGATACCATAAAAAAAGAATTAATGAAAAGGATGGAAAATGTAGAATCACTTCCATCTTTTACTTCTAGACCAATACGTGATGGTGATATAGAAGGACAAACCTATCATTTTGTGACTAGAGAAGAATTTGAAAAAATGATAGAAAATCAAGAATTTTATGAATATGATATCCATCATAATCAATATTATGGAACTTCTAGAAAATTACTAAATGAAAAAATAAAAAGTGGAAAAATTATTGTAAAAGATATTGACGTTAATGGTACAGAACATTTAAAAGAATTACTAAGAGAAGATACTAGAATAATAACTATCTTTTTAAGAGTTCCAAAGGAAGAGTTAAAGAAAAGATTAGAAGATAGAATAGACAAGCCTAGCCCATCTGAGATTATATTGAGATTAAATCGATTTGATTATGAAGAATCTAAAATTAATTTATATGACTATGTACTAAAAAATGATGATTTAGAAAAAACAGTACAAATCATTAGAACCATTATAGAAAGGGAACAAGAAATAAATAAGGAGTAGTATAATGGAAGAGAGGCTTTTTAATATTATTATACAAGAGTTGTGTTCAGAAATGAACATTAAAATGGAAAGATTATCTTATAACTGGGTCTTTCAACTTTCGAAAAACGGCAAAATAAGGCATATTACAAGAAATCATTTTGACATAAATCCCCAAGCAACAGGAGATATAGCAAATGATAAATATGCTACTTATGAGGTTTTAAAATCTCAAGATGTACCAGTCATTGAGCATACTATGATATTTAATCCAGCTAGGAGAAATCAATACATTCCAGAAGATGGCATTTGGCCAATTGTTATCTCTGAATTGGAAAAACATAAATGTCTAGTTGTCAAACCCAATAATGGATGTGAGGGACAAGGTGTATGTCTTTGTCATACCTTAAAAGAAGTGGAAACAGCAATTGAGAATATATTTCAAAATGAAGCATCTGCTAGTATTTGTCCCTATTATAATATTAAAACAGAGTATAGAACATTTTATTTAAATGGTAAAATACATTTTATTTATGGAAAGCAGAAGCCTTGTGTAATTGGTGATGGGAAGTTGTCACTTGGCGAACTGATAGACAATTTGAACTTACCAACTAAAAAGGTAGTAGAAGATAATTTACATATGTTAGATTTAACTTATATACCAAAAGTCCAAGAAAAAGTAAATATTTCTTGGAAATATAATTTAAGTGGTGGAGCAATACCAGTTCTAGTTGAAAAAGATGAATTATATTATAAAATGGAAGAACTAGCAATAAAAGCTGGAAAAGCTATGAATATTAATTTTGCAACTATTGATATCATCCAAACCGTAGATGGTAACTTCTATGTAATGGAAATAAATTCTGGTGTATGTGGTACAATTTTTGCAAAAACAGTGGATAATGGTTATAACATAATAAAAGACATTTATAGAAAAGCTTTACAAGCTTTATTTCAAGAGTAAAAGCGATATAATTAAATTTTTTATGCTTTTAGATTATTTACTTGTTGAGGTTTTTGTTTATCTACTAAAATTTTGTAGAAATTTTGGTGAAATGTATATTATTGTATAGAAAGAGATAAAACTTTTTAGATTTATCTCTTTTTAAAATTAAATAGGGTA
>CAPBNZ010000061.1:8159-9778 GCA_948585895.1 uncultured Clostridia bacterium
ACTTCTTTTTGTGTTACTATAGAGATATAATAAAATGAGGAGTTGAAAATGAGAAAAATATATATTATATTAACACACACAGGAACTAATTTATCAAAAATAATAAAGAGTTATACAAAAGATGAATTTTCCCATGTTTCTATTTCTTTAGATAAAGAGTTAAAAGAAATGTATAGTTTTGGAAGATTGCACCCATACAATCCATTTTTAGCTGGGTTTGTTCATGAATCTATAAGTCAGGGAACTTTTAAAAGGTTTTATAATACAAAAGCAAAAATTTATTCTTTAGAAGTAACCAAAGAACAATATAAAGAAGTAAAATATAATATTAAAAAGATTCAAAAGGATAGCTATAAGTTTAATATAGTGGGATTGTTAGCAGTAGGAATTCATAAAAAAATAAAAATGAAACACTCTTTTTATTGTGCGGAATTTGTTAAATATGTAATGGAAAAATCATCTATTAATACCAATTTGCCTGATATTATTAAACCTGAGGATTTTAAGAAAATCGATGGATTACAAGAAGTATATAATGGATTTTTAAGGAATTATGAATGTTCGAGAAAAGTTCCTGTTTTTTCTTGAGTATAGATTAAATCATAACGATTATTTCCATAAAAGATATTCAAAACATTATTTATCATTGATAATTATATTATATTGTGATAAAATCTTAAAATAAAAGGAGAGGAGAAATGAAGAAATGAGCTTAGTATTAAAAAATGTATCAAAATCATTTGTAGGAAAACAAGCTGTTGATAATATTTCTTTATGTTTAGAAAAGCCAGGAGTATATGGATTACTGGGAACAAATGGAGCTGGAAAGACAACAACCATTAGAATGTTATTAGGAATTATTAAAAAAGACAGTGGAGAAATTACTTGGAAAGGAAAAATGGTGGATAGAAAAACTGTTAATTTTGGTTATTTACCAGAAGAAAGAGGAGTTTATCCAAAAACAAAAATATTTGATCAATTAATGTATTTTGCAGAATTAAAAGGAATGAAGAAACAAGAAGCAGAAAAAGAAATAAATAAATGGGCTAAAAGCTTAAAAGTAGAAGAATATTTGCAAATGCCAGCAGAAAAACTTTCAAAAGGAAATCAACAAAAAATACAATTTATGACAGCAGTAATACATAATCCAGAATTAGTTGTATTAGATGAACCATTTAGTGGGCTAGATCCAGTTAATACAGAAATATTAAAAAATATTATAATTCATTTGGTAAAAGACGGAAAATATATAATTATGTCAGCACATCAAATGGCAACAATAGAGGAATTTTGCAGTGATATTTTAATATTGAATAGAGGAAAAACAGTATTACAAGGTAACTTAAAAGAAATTAAAGAAACCTATCCTGCTAATAGACTTGAGATAGATGTCAATCAAAATATTGATAGTTATGTAAAAAATCTTGAATTGGAAATAGAAAATGAAAAAAATTATAATTATTTAATAAAAATAACAGATGAAGAAAAGGCTCGTCAACTTTTAAATAAAATAATAGTAGATGGAATTAAGGTGAACAAATTTGAAATTAAAAAGCCAACGCTTAATGATATTTTTATTGAAAAGGTGGGAAAATAAGTTATGAGAGATATAATTACAG
>CAPBNZ010000062.1 GCA_948585895.1 uncultured Clostridia bacterium
GTATGGTAAATCTTTTCAAACAAATCTATGTGTGATATACTCCTATTAATCAGGCGGATTTATCCGGTAAATACAAGGAGGTTTTTACATGTCAATCCATTATAAAATTGCTATTGTTGGTGCAAGTGGTTTAGTCGGTCGAACTCTTTTACGAGTTTTAGAAGAAAAATCTTTTTCCCATATTTCTTATACTCTTTTTTCTTCTGCCAAATCTGCTGGCTCAAAGATCCGATTTTTAGGTCAAGATTATATTATTTGTGAATTAAATGAGCAATCCTTTGATACCCATTTTGATTATGCTATTTTTTGTGCTGGTGGTAGTGTTTCCGAAAAATATGCCCCAATTGCTGTTTCAAAAGGTTGCATTGTCATTGATAATAGTAGTGTTTTCCGAATGAATCCTGAGGTTCCTCTTGTCGTTCCAGAGGTCAATTCTGAAGATATTTCTTCTCACAATGGAATCATTGCTAATCCAAATTGCTCTACCATTCAAGCTGTACTACCATTAAAAGCTCTTGATAATAAATACACTATCAAAAGAATTGTCTATTCTACTTATCAGGCAGTTTCTGGTGCTGGTCGATTTGGAATTGAAGATTTAGAGAACAAATCAAATGGAGATACCTTAAAAAAGTTTCCTTGTGCTATTTATGATAATTGCATCCCCCATATCGATGTTTTTATGGATTATGGTTATACCAAAGAAGAATATAAAATGATTGAGGAAACTCGAAAAATATTACATCATCCTAACTTGCCAATTACAGCAACAGCAGTAAGAGTTCCTGTAAAAAACTGCCATGGCGAATCCATTAATATCGAATTCGAAAAAGATTTTGATATTTATGATATTCGATTATTATTAGAAAACTTCCCAGGAATTGTAGTAGTAGATAATCCAGAAAAAGGCTTTTATCCTTTAGCTAGCAAAACAAATGGAAATGATGATGTTTTCGTTGGAAGAATTAGACGTGATTTTAGCGTCAAAAGTGGGCTAAATTTGTGGGTAGTAGCTGATAATTTAAGAAAAGGTGCTGCGACAAATGCAATCCAAATATTAGAAAAACTTATTGCTTTAAGTTAACCCTATTAGGCAATTATCCTAATTTAAGATAATTCATGACAAAAACTTATTAAATAATTCTTAATTTTTTGTAAAAATTTGCATTATATATTCTCTATATGTTATAATTAATTTTGAAGTACATAGGAAAATAGAGGGATATAAATGAAACCATTTATCAAAGAATCATCTGATAAGAATGAAGAATTTCAAACCATTATAAAAGAATTCATTCATAATGAAACTGTACAAGAAATGAAAAAATATAGACAACATTACGAAACTAGCTGCTTTGATCATTGTTATATGGCTGCGTATTATTGCTTCTGCATTTGTAAGAAGTATCATTTAGATTATCGATCTGCTACTCGTGCTGCTATGCTTCATGACTTATTTTTATATGATTGGAGAGTTAGACAACCAGATAGAAAAGGCTTTCATGCTTTTACACATGGGAAAAAGGCTTGTGAAAATGCCTGTAAATTATTTGATTTAAACGAAAAAGAAAAAGATATGATTATAAAACATATGTGGCCTGTTACCATTGAATTCCCAAAATCCATTGAAGGTTTTGTTTTAACTTTGGTTGACAAATATTGTGCTTTATCTGAATCTTTTGATGTATTTCAAACTAGATTATTCACCAAACAAAGTTTTCGCTATGCTTATTTATTTTTAAGCTTAATTATAATTAGACTTTAATGTCACTTTAAGTATCCACTTAAAGTGACATTATTTATTTTCTCCTACCCATCGAATCATTTTAATATCTTTATATTTTGATAATACCATTTTATATTTATCATACTCTTCTTCCCATAAGGTGTCTGGAACATTGTCAAAAGCTTTAAATATCTTTTCTGCTTCTGCTAAGTATATCAATTGTTCTTGTGGTGACATATTTTCGTATTGTCTAGCAAATTTATATAATTTATCTAACATTTGATTGGCTTCAATAAAAGTCCAAAAGTCTTTTACTTTCATGCCAAATAATTTAATTTGCAATACAGCATATGCAATTAAGACAACTATTATAAATATCAATATATATATTATCGCGAATATCGCCATTTTATTTCTCCTTTTAAATTTCCCTTTTGTACTTTTTAAATTATATCATGTCTATCTTTTTTTTGCAACTTCTTGTTTTATTTCTATTTTTTGTGTTATAATCATAAGAATATAAAAATGGAGGTTTTTATGAATCAAAAATTTATCATAACAAAAAAAGCTGGAATTTATGGAATGATTGGAAATATCTTTTTATTAATGATAAAAGCATTGGTTGGTTTTATCAGTCACAGCCAAGCTATGATAGCAGATAGTTTTAACAGTGCTGGCGACATTTTTGCTTCTTTAATGACTTTTATTGGGAATAAAATTGCTAGTGTTCCACATGATGCAGATCATAACTTAGGTCATGGAAAAGCAGAATATATTTTTTCTATGTTTATTAGTATCTCTATGATTTTTGTATCTGCTAAACTATTATATGATTCTGTTATCACTTTATTTTTTGGTAGTGAACTTCAATTTTCTTGGTTTTTAGTTGTAGTATGCATCTCTACCATTATCATAAAGCTATGGCTTTTCTTTTTCACAAAAAAGGCTTATCAGAAACACCATAACATTTTATTAGAAGCCAATATGAAAGATCATAAAAATGATTGTGTGGTAACTACTTTTACCTTGCTTTCTGTTTTGCTCACTTTAGTTAATATCTACTGGTTTGACAGCATAGTTAGTATTGGTATTTCTATTTGGATTTGTTATACTGGCATTACCATTTTTATTGAAAGTTACAATGTTTTAATGGATATTAGTGTAGATGATAAAACAAAAGATTTAATTTTAGATATTACCCATAGTTATGCCGAAATTAAAGAAGTAGAAGATATCGTTTCTACTCCTGTGGGCGACAAATATTTAGTTTTTTTAACTATTGGCCTAGATGGTAATATGTCTACTTTTGAAAGTCATCAATTAGCTGATAGCCTTGAAAAAAATATAAATGGACTAGATAAAATTTATAAGACAGTCATTCATGTTGAACCTATTTAAGATAAGAGAAAAAGTGTAAAAATGATATATGCTAGCTTAAACTGATGACATTTGAATACTATTTTCCTCTTACCTTAAAGTTTCCTGCATCTTTTTCCAATTCTTCCTCTACTTGTTTTTTTATTTCTTCAATGGAATCTACTTTTTCTCTTCCTATTGTTTTATCAAACTCATAGCTTCCTATCTTAGTTGGGTTTTTCATTATATTTTTAGCTAACTTCTCTCTTACTTCCCTTTCTGTAAAAACTTCACTAATTTCTTGATTTTTCATTATTTCTTCGACACATTTTTCAAATTCCTCTTTTGTAACATGTTGATGCCCAGTATGTTTCTCTCCATCTATTTCTTTTTCTGTCAGTTCCTCTGGCTCACATCCTGCTTTCTCATGCTCTTGTGCTTCTTGATAACTATTTCTAGACTCATAACTTCCCTTATAGTGTCCCATTGCTGCTCTCCTTGTTTCTATATCTGTTGCCAATTGTGTATTTCTATCTCTCATTCTAGTAGTTACTAATTCATTTCCATGTGGACTATATTTTCCAATATTCACTTCTAAATTATCCCCATGGTCTTTATCTAACTGCATAATTTTACTTCCAATTCTATATTCTGATAAAACTGGGTCTTTTTCTACTGTTCCATCTGTATGAATCTGATATTGGCTTTGAATTGGATTCTTACCTGAACTATGATTTTGTTCTAATTCTGGAATAAATCTTTTTAATGGTTCTACTCTTCCATCTTTCATAATGACAATTAGACCAAGTTGTGTTGAAGAATTATCTATTACATTGCCTTTCTCATCTTTCATTTTTCCCATTTCATTGGAATTGATAACTCCAACTTTTTGAGCTTCTTTAGGTAATTTTCCTCCCATCCATTTTCTAAAATCTTCTACATCTGTCGCTCTTTCTCCTAAATCAATTTCTTGTTTGATGTTTACATCTTTGGTTGTCAATTGTTCTTTTGTTTTATGTGTTGCTTTACGTTTTCTTGTGTCATCTTTTTTTTCTTGTTGTTCCTTCAAATTCATATAAGTAATTTTCACTTTTTCTCTATCGAAGTTCATTTCTTGTAGATAGCTATCCATTCCTATATTTTCTCTCGCTTCTTCTTCAATCTCCTCTATCTTTACTGCTTCCATTTGCTCTTTGACTTGAGCAACAATTTGTTTTATCTCATCTTTGCTTTCAGCACTTAATTCATTTATGATTGTATTATTGTTTTCCAAGTTAACTTCTAAGAATTTGCTATCTCCCATAACATCTGCATCATATACTCCTACTAAAATATCTTGAATAGAATATTCATAGGTACCTTTATTGTTGATTCGGATTGTCACATTTACATATCGACCGTCTTCTAAATTAATTTTCATAAAAAAATCTCTCCTTATTTTATTTTTCCAATTAAATCATATTTCGATACTTCTGTTACCTCACATTTAACAAATTGATTAAATCGCTTTGTGTCGTCTTGTTTTTTGATATAAACCAAACCATCTATTTCTGGTACATCTTGCATAGTTCTTCCTATATAATATTTGCCATCAAAAGACATATCCTCTATTAATACTTCATACTCTCTCTTTAACTTTTTCTCCAAATTCTTTCTTGCTACTTCTTGTTGAACTTTCATAATTTGATTATATCTTGCCTTTTTGGTATTGCCATGAATCTGATTTGGTAATCTGGCTGCTGGTGTTCCTTCTTCTTTGGAATACATAAAGGCACCTAATTTATCAAATTTAGCTTCTTTTACAAATTCTTGTAGTTCTTCAAACTCTTCTTTCGTTTCTCCTGGAAATCCCACAATTAAGCTAGTTCTTAAAGTTACGTCTGGAATTGCCTTTCTTATTTTACTTATTAAATTTCGAATTTGATTCTTAGAAGTTTTTCGATTCATTTTTTTCAAGATAGTATCTGAGATATGTTGAATTGGTATATCAAAATAATTGGCTATTTTAGGATTTCTTCCAACTACTTCTAATAATTCGTCTGTAATTCCCTCTGGGTAAGAATATAAAAATCGAATCCACTTAAATTCCTCTATTTGGCTGATTTCTTCTAACAACTCTGCTAGCTTACTTTCTCCATATAAATCTATTCCATATTTTGTAGTATCTTGTGCTATAAGAATCAGCTCTTTGATACCTTGCTTTGCTAATTGCTTTGCTTCTTCTAATATCTCTTCTTTTTTTCTACTAACAAATGGACCTCTTATATAAGGAATAGCACAATAAGTACACTTATTGCTACATCCTTCTCCAATCTTCAAATAGGCATAATTTTTACCTGTTGTAATAGTTCTATTTAAGAATTCTTCTTGTGTTAGCATTGGCATTTGAGGAATATCTAATATTTTTTTGCTAGTTTTCTTTTTATGTTTTATTACAATATCTCTCTTAACTAAATCTTCTATCTTTTCCCATAACTTATCATATTCCTCTATCTTGATAAATAAATCTACCTCTGGTAATGCTTTTATCAATTCTTCATAATATCTTTGTACCAAACATCCCATTACAATCAGATATTTACACTGTTGTTTCTTATATTCTGCCATTTCTAAAATAGTATGAATAGCCTCCTCTTTAGCCGAATCAATAAAACCACAGGTATTAATAACAATTATATCTGCTTTTGTCTCATCATTTACAATATCAAATCTATTTTCTTTAAATAATCCTATTGCTACTTCTGTATCAATTAAATTTTTGCTACATCCTAAATGTACGAATCCTACCTTCATTTCTTCTTCCTTTCTTGAAACAAGAGGGACAGGTCTTAAGTGTTTCATTTTTTCTATTTAATTATGAAACACTTAAGACCTGTCCCTCTTGTTTCAATCCTTGTGACTACAAATATGTTTCCTAGTCATCTCCATTAAGTCTAGCTTTGTAAAGCCTTCTACTTGCGTTTTACTTCTATCCTTTTTTAATTCTTCTTTTAATCGATTTTCTATCTTTTCTCTATCTTCTTGACTTTTCATATCAATATAATCAATAATAATAATACCTCCAATATCTCTTAGTCGTAACTGTTTAGCAATTTCTATGGTTGCTTCTTTATTAACTTTATAAATTGTTTGTTCTAAATTATCATTTCCTGTATATTTTCCTGTATTTACATCAATAGCTGTTAAAGCTTCTGTTTTATCAATGGTAATAAATCCTCCACATTTTAACCATATTTTTCTATTTTCTAATTTTTCTATTTGCTTATCTGCTTCATATGTAGATAATAGATTGTTTGTTTCCTCTAATTCTATTTTTAAACTTTTATATTCTTCATTTTCCGCTTTTAGTTTTTCTAATTCTTCTTTTAGTTTTGTATTATTTACTACTATTTTTTTTACTGGTTCACTTGTTAAATCCATTAGCATTTTTTCTATAATATCTTCACTTTTATACAATAATTTTGGCTTTTTTAATTCTGGATGAATACTAGTATGTATAATGTCATTCCACTTTTTTTCTACTTTTTTTATATCCTTTATTACTTCTTCTTCTTTATTTTGTGCCGAAGTTCTTATAATTGCTCCATTACCATTGCTTAAATTTTCTTTCACTAACTTTATTAACCTTTCTTGTTCTTTTTTATCCTGAATTTTCTGCGAAATGGTTATTATATCTGTATTTGGTAATAATGCTATATATTTACTTGGTAGATTAATATGAGAAGATACTCTTGCTCCTTTTTTTTCATTACTATCTTTTTTTACTTGTACTAGTAATTTTTGATTTGGCTTAACAACTTTTTTAATATCGATTGTTTCTTCTGGTACTTTTTTCGTCTCATCCACCTTTGGCAAAATATCTTTTAAATGAATAAAGCTATTTTTTTCTGTTCCAATATCAACAAAAGCTGACTGCATTCCTTGTATAACATCTTTTACAATACCAATATAAATGTTTCCTTCTTTTTTTGTATCTTCATCATTTTCTTGATAGTATTCTATTAATTTTCCATCTTCCATTAAAGCTATTCGTCTTTCATTTTTTTCCACTTGTACTATGATTTCTGCCATTTCCTTTCATTCCTTTCTAAATAGCCAAGTTGCAAACTTTCTTGGCAATTTTTCAATTATATTTATTCATTGCTATATCAATTCCATTTTTTATAATCTCAATTACTGCCTCTTTTGCCAAATTGGTTCCTCTATCTAATTTTTCCTTTTCCTCTTCTGGAATAGCCCCTATTACATGTTCGATTAAATTTTGATTTCCTTCTGGCATTCCAATTCCAACTCTGACTCTTTTAAAATTTTGTGTGTTTAATTCATGTACTACTGATTTCATTCCATTATGCGTACCAGGTCCTCCTGCTTTTCTTATTTTTATACTTCCTGGTTCTATATCAATATCATCATAGATAACAATTAATTGGTCTTCTTGTATTTTATAAAATTTAATCATTTCTTTTATACTTTCCCCACTTAAATTCATAAAAGTTTGTGGTTTTAGTAAAATCACTTTTTCTCCTTCTACCACTCCATTTCCATATAAACCTTTAAATTTATTTTTAATAACTTCAATTTCATATTGTTTTGCTAGCTTATTGATGGTGTGAAATCCCATATTATGCCTCGTATTACTGTAATCTTTTTCTGGATTTCCTAATCCTACTATTAAATACATGATTTTCAAGTCTCCTATTTTCTCATTTTTAACTCTTATTTATTTTAACTTTTTTTTCCCCTTTTTTCAAGTTTTTCTTAGAATTTCTTTTATTAAAGATAATGATTCACGAAGATTAATCTCTTTCTTCTTGTTCTTCTTTTACTTTCGAAAGTTTTTCTAACACACCATCTTGATTAATATGATACCTTTTTGTCGCTAAATCCTCTGCTAGTTCTAATCTATGTGTTGTTATGATTAACATTACCTTTCTATTTTTAGCATATTCTTTTATTTTTTCTAATTGCTCTCTTATTAACTTATCTTCTACATTTCCAACTGGCTCATCAACTATTATTGCAGATGCTCCATCATCTATCCTATAAAATAATTTTGACAAAGCTAATCTTCTTTGTTGTCCAGTAGAAAACTCCATAAATTTTTTGCATGCTAATTGTTCTAATATGTCTTGCGAATCTAATTTTAGTTCTTGTAATATAGTAATTAGATTTTGTCTTTCTTTTTTATCTAATTCTGAAATACTTTGTTTGCCTGTTATTTGTTCTAACACACTCCTTTCATTACCAAGATTGGTATTGGGTCTAAATGAAATATACTGGTCTCCCAAATTATCCACTATCTGCCCATTATGAAGTTTAATACAATCTCTATTATTGATATCCCCTCTTTTTAATAATCTTAAAAATGTACTTTTTCCTGCTCCTGATTCACCAGATAATAATACTACATCTCCTCGTTCCATGCTAAATTCTGGTATATGTATGATTGTAGCATATTCCTTTTCCCCTGTTTCATAATTCTTTTTGGGGTAAAATCTCCCTTTAAAATCTTTTATTTCTATCGAATTAAAAGGCTCTTTTGCTCCTTTTAATGGATATACTTTATCTTCCATTTGCGTCAAAATTTCTTGTACTTTTTTACCTATTTCTTGAAATTCTTCTTCCTGTTTTTTTATATACTGAAACCCTTGCACTGCTTTTATAAAATTCCCTGAGATTCCTTTTGTTGATTGCAATGATACTAAAACTTCTGCTAATGATTTTCCATCTAATTTCCCATTTTCCTTTGTTTTTACGTGCTTATTTATATACATACCTGAAATAATAGCATTTGCTAAATCGACACTTACATTAAATAGAAAATCTTTATTTCTAATTTTAGTACAAATTTTTCTTTCTTGTTCTGCTATGACTCCAATATCTTTCATACATTCCTCTTCTGCTCGATTGCTTATTGGCTCATTTTCTAATAAATCTTCTCTCATTCTAAACTGTTTATATTCTAATTCCATTTGTGTTTCTCTTTCACTTTGCTTTCTCATTCCTTGCATCAACTTTAACACAGCAATTACAGTTGTTCCTAATGTTACTAATCCTGCTGTCCCATGCTCTTGTTCTTCTGATTTTGTTCGATCTAATAAAGATCCTACTATGCCTGCTAATCCAAGCCCTAGTCCTAAATAATTATCTAATTTTTCAAATTGTAATTTATTTGCTTGTCTTTCATATTCCATTAATACATTTATTACTTCCCTTGGTGCCATTGTTGTATCATATGTTATTTCCTTTGGTTGACCATCTACTATTTCTTGTCTTCTATCTTGTTTGAGTATTAGTCCATCTCTTGCTGCTTGTGAAATCTTGGTATAGTCTAATAATGAATCTGTTCTTTTTCTTATGTTATACTCTTGTTCTGCTCCAATTCTTAACTTTCTTAAAAAGTCATCCATAACAAATTTATATCCTATTATCTCTTTTTTAAATTTACTTACATCTTGCTTTCCAGATAATAATTTACTATTTTGCATTCTAAAGGTTTCATTTGTTAATCTACTCATTATTCCTAATCCCATAGCAATATTTTTCCAGTCATCTGTTACCAAAGTTCCAGTTCGATACTTTGTTTTTACCTTTCTCTTTTTTCTATTTTGTGTT
>CAPBNZ010000063.1 GCA_948585895.1 uncultured Clostridia bacterium
CAGACAGGTTAATATTATCAAGTGCTTTTTGCTGTGTTTCGCCGCCTCCATAAATCTTTGTTACATTTTCACATTTCTACCAAGATATGGTTAGTCTCTGAATGAACACATTTTGCTGTTATTATCTTGTTTTCTAACTTCTTTTTTGACTTTGCTTGTACTAAAATATAATCTTTAGTATGCCCCTGATAATATCCATTTTTTTCTTCTTCAAATAATATTTCTACTTCTTTTCCTATATATGCTTTATTATATTCTTCTTGATTCTTATTGGATAATTTTAGTAATTTTTGACTTCTTTCTTCCTTTAACTTTCCCTCTACTTGTCCTACCATTTGTGCCGCCTTTGTTCCTTTTCTTGGCGAATACTTAAATATATGCATTTTGTAAAATTTAATTTCTTTTAAAAATTGATACGTTTTTTCAAATTCCTCCTGACTCTCTAAAGGAAATCCCACTATGACATCTGTTGTTAAAATAACCTCTTTATCATATTCTCTCAATCCTTTCACAATCTCTCGAAATTGTTGCGTTGTATATCTTCGGTTCATCCTTTTTAGCGTTTCATCACATCCACTTTGTAAGGATAAATGAAATTGATGACATATCTTTTCTAATCTGAATAATCTTTCTAAAAACTCTCTTGTTATTAACAATGGTTCTATTGACCCTAGTCGTATCCTTTTTATTCCCTCTATTTGATTGATTTCCTCTAGTAAATCAATCAATTGATATTTTTCTTTAAAATCTTTTCCATAAGAGGCTATATGAATTCCTGTTATTACTACTTCTTGAATACCTTTTTGTGCTATTTTCTGTATTTCTGTTACTACATTTTCTGGTTTTCTACTCCTTACTCTTCCTCTGGCATATGGAATAATACAGTAAGAACAAAATCTATCACAACCATCTTGTACTTTTATCACTGCCCTTGTTTTTTCTGTATAGGTAACTTGACCTAATTCTATATATTCTTTTTGTTGCATAACATCTTTCATTTGGGTACATTTCTGATTTTCCTTTTTATATCTTTCTACAATTTCTACTATTTCTTTTTTCTCATGATTTCCCAATACTAAATCAATCTCTTTTATTTTTTCTACTTCTTCTTTGGCTACTTGCACATAACATCCACAAGCCACTACAATAGCTTCTGGATTTAATTCCTTTACCCTTCTTAACATTTGCCTTGATTTCCTATCAGACATATTCGTTACTGTACAAGTATTTACAATATATATACTTGCCTTTTGCGTAGATTCTACTATTTTATAATGTTTTTGTAAAAATTGTTGCATCATACTATTAGTTTCATATTGATTTACTTTGCATCCTAGCGTGATAAATGCTACTTCTTTCATATTTTTCTCCTTGCATCTATTCCATTTATTGTTTATCTTTTTGATTTGTTTGCATCTATTTATATTTTATATAGAGAATTAAAAAAGGGCATCTGTAAGAGATTTCCCTTTTGTTATTGATTAAATAATGCTATCAACATTATTTTATCCCTTTAAACAATAAGATTTTATAATGTTCTAAAAAAGCATCCCCATCCAACATTATTTTCTGGATTTTCCTTCTAGTGCATCTAAATTGTCTAGTGCTTTTCCTGTTCCTAATGCCACACAAGATACCGTATCTTGTGCAATCATCACATTAATTCCCGTTTTTTCTTGCAATAGTTTGTCCAATCCATCTACTAAACAACCTCCACCTGTCATATAAATTCCTTTGTCACTAATATCTGCTGCTAATTCTGGCGGTGTTCTTTCTAATACAGAATGAACAGCATCTACTATCATCATAGCTGGCTCTATTAGTGCTTCTAACATTTCACTAGAATGAACTGTTATTGTTTTTGGAAGGCCAGTTATTAAGTCTCTTCCTCTAATATCCATTTCTGTATCTTGTATTTTTGGGAATACACATCCAATGTTTACTTTTAAATCTTCTGCCGTTCTTTCTCCTATCATAATATTATGTTTTTTCTTTATATACTTTACTATGGCTTCATCTAGTTTGTCTCCCGCCGTTTTAAGCGATGTACTTACAACAGAACCTCCTAAAGATATAACAGCAATATCTGTTGTTCCACCACCAATATCTACTACCATATTCCCACATGGTTTTGATATGTCAATTCCAGCTCCTATAGCTGCTGCAATTGGCTCTTCTATCAGATATACTTTTCTTGCACCTGCTTGCGAAGCTGCATCAATCACTGCCTTTTTCTCTACCTCTGTTACTTGTGAAGGGATACAAATCATAATTCTTGGTGCAAAAATAAATTTACCACAAACTTTACTTATGAAATGTTTTAACATTTTTTCTGTTACGGTATAGTCTGATATCACACCATCTCTTAAAGGTCTAGTTGCTACAATATTTCCTGGTGTTCTTCCTAGCATTCTTCTTGCTTCTTTTCCAACTGCTAAAACTTCACCTGTATTGTTGTCTACGGCAACAACAGATGGTTCTCTTAATACAATTCCTTTTCCTTTTACATAGGCAATTACAGTTGCAGTCCCTAAATCAATACCAATATCTTGTCCCAAACCAAATTTAAACATTTCACTCTTCCCTTCTTGTTTTCTTTTTTATTACAAATTTATTACAATTATATTACACCACCGATAATTTATCAAGGCTTTTGATTGATTTTTTTACTTTTTTATATTATAATAATTAGCAAGATGATTTTAGAGAGATTCCTCTTGGTCAATTGCAATCTTATGAACTTACATGATAAAAGGAGGTATTTATGAGCCATTTTCAATTTGTTTCCAAAAAAGAAGAAGATACAAAAAAATTTGCGAAATCTCTTGCTTCTCACTTAAAAAAGCAAGATATTATTGTTTTAACAGGTGATTTAGGTTCTGGCAAAACAAAATTTACAGAAGGTATTTTAAGTTATTTTGGCTTAGAAAAAGAAATTTCTAGTCCCACATTTACAATTGTAAATGAGTATTTAAAAGATGAAATTACGATTTATCATTTTGATGTATATCGTTTAGAAGATTCTTCTGAATTTTACGAAATTGGCGGAGAAGAATATTTTGAAAATGGTATTTGTTTAATTGAATGGGGCGAATTAATTGAAGATGTTTTACCAAAAGATTATCTTCATATCACCTTTTCTAAAGACAATACATGTGAAAATATTAGAATTTTAAATATTGATACTAATCTAAAAAAATGGGAGGATTATTTTGAAAATATTAAGTATTGATACATCAAGTAATATTTGTGGTGTTTCTATATTAGAAAATTATAACTTAATTTGTCAGTTAGACCAAAACACTGGTAGGACACATTCTGAAAACTTAATGCCGATGATAGAACAAGCCTTTGAATACTCTAATTTAACTTTAAAAGATATCGATTTATTGGTTTGTGACAAAGGTCCTGGTTCTTTTACTGGAATTCGAATTGGTGTAGCAACTGTAAAAGCTTTTCAAGATAGTTTATCGATTCCTTGCATTGGTGTTAGTTCGCTAGAAACATTAGCCTATTCCATAAAAAAAGAAGGTTATATTCTAAGTATACTTGATTGCAAAAATGATAATTGTTATTTTGCTCTTTATGAACTTAAAAACCATAAATATATAGAAATTATTGAACCAACTGCTGATACTATTATAAATGCCTTACATTTATGTAAGCAATTCATCTCTATTTCTAATTTTATTACCCTAATTGGTGATGGTTCTAAAATTTATAAAGATTTAATCCATGATGAACTTCAGAATTATTTTTTTGAAATTGCTGAAAATAATGAATTAAATTCTTATTTTCTTGGATTAGCTGGTTTTCATAAATGGAAAGAAAATAAGGCAGAAGATGTACTTCCTTTATACTTAAAAAAGCCTCAAGCACAACGACAATTGGAGGAAAAACTAAAAAATATCGAAATTTCTCCTATGACTTTAAACCATCTCAATGAAATTTCTGACGTCTTACTTTCTGATTTCGACAATTTCTGGCATTTCGATATTCTAGTAGATGAACTTAATGCAAAAAACTCAACGTATATCGTCGCTAAATTAAATCAACAAATTGTTGGATTTGCTGGTATTAAAATTCTGTTAGATGAAGCTGATATTATGAATGTTGTAGTAAAAAAGAATTTTAGAAATCAAGGAATTGCTTCTTTACTATTAGAAAAATTAATTTGTTTATCAAAAGAACTAAACTTATCTTCTATTACCTTAGAGGTCATGGAAGAAAACTATTCTGCCATTCACTTATATAAAAAATTTGGGTTTAAACAAATTGGCAAACGAAAAAATTATTACCATAATAAAGATGGCTTAATTATGTGTAAAAGAATAACCGTAGCCTAATTTGAATTTTCTAACCTTTCCTATCCATTGTTTACTGCAAAAATTTTGTAAAAACTTTTTGTGGAATGTATTTTTTTGTATTGGCAAAATCTTCAATTTTTTCTATACAAAAACAAAATTGGCTTGATTATTTCAAGTCAATTTTTATTTCTTTTTCTTGTTCTAATTCAATTTTTGTATATTTTACTCCACATTCATCAAACAGTCTTCTGGCTGCAATCCATTCCTCTTCTTTTGCGTATTTATTGGACAAGTAAATAATTTCCTTAATTCCTGATTGAATTATAATTTTTGCACACTCATTACAAGGAAATAAATCAACATAAATTTTAGCATTTTCTAAATCTTTTTTGTTTCCTCTATAATTTACAATTGCATTTAATTCTGAATGACAAACATATGGATATTTTGTTTCTAATTTTTTTCCTTCTCTTGCCCAAGGAAACTTTTCATCACTAAATCCATTTGGTGCCCCATTATATCCAATTGATAAAATTCTATTATCATCACTGACGATACAAGCTCCCACTTGTGTTGATGGATCTTTGCTTCTCATTGCTGACAATTTTGCTATTGCCATAAAATATTCATCCCATGTTAAATAACCTTTTCTTTTCTGACTACTCATTTTATTCCTCTTCAATGCCTTTTATCTAATTAAAACATCGCTTTCCTTAATTTTATTAAATTATTCATACCATTCCAGTTCCCAATCTGCTAATATTACTGTATCTCCTTCACATACGCCCATTTCCTTTAACTTAGCTTCTATTCCCATGTTCTTCAAAGTTTTCTGCAAATAATACATAGATTCATTATCTTCTATATTAACTCTTCCCATAAGCCTTTCTACTGCTCTTCCTGATACAATAAATATGCCTTCTTTTTCTTGTATTGTCCATTGGTCTTGTTTCTCTTCTAGGGTATAAACTACTTTATCTTCTACTTCAATTAACTCTTCTTTTGGCAATTGTTTCAACATACTAGCAACCTTGTCTATTAACTCTTGTACACCTTGTCCTGTTGCTGCTGATATTGGATATATTTCTAATTTCTCTTTTTTGGCTAATTCCTCTACTTCTTTTACTAATGTTTCATCTTGCATCACATCTACTTTATTGGCAACAATAATTTGCTTTCTTGTAGCTAGTTTCTCACTATATTTTTTTAATTCTTGGTTAATGGCATAAAAATCTTCTACTGGATTTCTTCCTTCTTGGTTTGATACATCTAAAAAATGCAATAATAATCGAGTTCTCTCTACATGTCTTAAAAACTGAATTCCAAGACCAACTCCTTCGCTTGCCCCTTCTATAATTCCTGGAATATCCGCTATAACAAAACCATCGCCATCTTTTGTCTTTACCACTCCCAGATTTGGCTCTAGTGTAGTAAAATGATAATTAGCAATTTTAGGTTTGGCATCTGTTACTGCCTTTAGAAAAGTGGATTTACCCACATTTGGAAATCCTAATAAACCAACATCTGCTAGCAATTTTAATTCTAATATAAGCTCTTTTTCTTCTCCTTTTTCTCCATCTTCTGCAAATCTTGGAGCTTGTCTAGTTGAGGTTTTAAAATGAGAATTTCCTCTTCCTCCTCGTCCACCTTTTAATACTAACTCTGTTTGATTTGCTTCTGACAAATCTGCTACTACTTTTCCTGTTTTAGCATCTTTTATCATGGTACCAATTGGTACCTTTATATATAAATCTTCACCATATTTTCCATTACAATGTCCTCCACTTCCATTTTCCCCATTTGATGCTTTGAATTTTCTATTATATCTAAAATCTATTAACGTATTCCTATCTTTATCAACTTTGAAATAGATATTTCCTCCATTTCCTCCATCTCCTCCATCAGGTCCTCCTGCTGCTACATATTTCTCTCTACGAAATGTTACTGCTCCATTTCCTCCATCACCAGATTTTATTATTATTTTTGTATAATCTGTAAACATTTTTTCTCCCTTCGATGATGATTTTAGGGACGGAGGAAAAAATCATCATTTATTTTTTCTCTTTTCTATTTTATTTTTTGTGTCTGTAAATGATGATTTTTTCCTCCGTCCCTAAAATCATCATTCGAAGTAATTGAGTTTCATTGCTTGTTTTACTTTTTTCATCGTTTGTTTTGCCACTTCTCGTGCTTTCTTCGTTCCCTCCATTAAGATTTTATCTACTTCCTCTGGATGTGCTTCATAATATGCTCTTTTTTCTCTAATTGGCTTTAATTCTTCTATCATATTTTTAGCTAATTGCTTTTTACATGCTACACATCCTCGTGTACCTGCTTTACATTCTTCACATACTGTTTTTATTTCTTCTTTGCTACTAAACAAATGATGATAATACGCTACCATGCATATATCAGGATTCCCTAAGTCATCTTTTTTTATTCGATTTGGGTCTGTGACTGCACTCATTACTTTTTTACTTATTTCTTCTTCACTATCTGATAAATAGATGGCATTGCCTAATGATTTTCCCATTTTTTCATTTCCATCTAATCCTTTTATTCTTTTTCCACTAGATAATACTGCCTCTGGTTCTACTAACACGTCTCCATAAATACTGTTAAATTTTCTTACAATTTCCCTACATTGTTCTATTAATGGTAATTGGTCTTCTCCCACTGGTACAAACTTTCCTTCAAATGCTGTTATATCTGCCGCTTGACTTACTGGATATCCCAAAAAGCCATAAGTTACACTTTCTCCAAATATCTCCCTTTTTTGTGCTATTTCCGTCTTTACCGTTGGATTCCTTTCTAACCTCGCTATGGTTACTAAATTAGAATAAAAAACGGTTAATTCCGCTACTTCTGGTATCATAGATTGTATATATATGGTTGTTTTATTGGGGTCGATTCCTACTGATAAGTAATCCATAGCTACTTCTCTTACATTTTTTCTTACTTTTTCTGGATTATTAAAGTTATCGGTTAAAGCTTGCACATCTGCAATTAGTATGTATGGATTGTATTCTCCACTTTCTTGTAATTCAACTCTCTTTTTTAAAGAACCAAAATAGTGTCCTATATGTAATTTTCCAGTTGGTCTATCTCCTGTCAATATTCTTTTTTTCTCCATACTTTTCCTCATTCCTTTCAAATGCCATTTACTAAAAGTTAATCGTATTTATATGCTTTTTTGTATTTCTTCTATCTAAAGATATTCTATGTTTTTTATTTTATCATATATAGCCTAAAAAGTCCATCCAATGAGCAAAACTTTATAATTAGCTTGTTTTAAGGTTTTAGCTAATTTCTTGTAAGAAATATATATGCTTTAAGTTGTATAAAATCCTTGAAATCTTATCGGTTAATAACAAGCTAGTATCATTTTTCAAACTTTTTTAGTCTTATGATTTTTTACTAATAAATAGTATTTTTTTGCTCAATCTACTTATATCATTTTTGATTTATTTTGTAAACTAAGGTAACTAATTTTATATCACTTCCTCTTGTATTTCTTCTGCTATTTTATTAATAATTTTTTCTCTTTGTTTATTATTTTCACTTATTCATCCAAAAGCATTTAGCTCTTTTAATATCAAGAAACAATTATCTGCTCTAATAAGTAATCCAACCTCAGTGATATTTTGATTATCTATCCATTTATCTGTTGTTTCGCTCTTTTTGAATTTCCTTATTGTTCTCTAGTGTCCAATTTCTTCTAACTACACCTACACCAAGTGTAAGCAATTATAGTCTTTGCTTCTATAAATTCCATATTTATTTCCTTTTTCTTATTGGATGTCTTATAACTGTTTTTAGTTTATTTACATCGCACCTTTTTGGATTACTTAAATAAATTTCATGATGAAATCTGTTTTGTGTAATATCTAATTCATAACCATTTTCTTTCATATACTCATGCATTAAATTAACTGTTTCAATTTCTGTATCATAAGATCCTACATGCATACATTGTACACAAACTCCCTCATCATAAGTTAAAAACTCTACCTTTGAAAAATCTTGTTTTTTCTTTCTTGTTGCTTCTTCAATAGCCCATAAAAAATCTTTTTCTGTCACAAAATCCGGAAGTCTAATTATTGAAATAAACTCTAAATCATCTTTTCTATTAAGATCAAATCCTTTAGTATCTTTTTGCCACCAGAATCCTTCTAATGGTGGAACTACATATTCAAAATACCCGTCTATTTTATAAGAACCTTTATAGCTCATTTTAATTGTAAAAGCAATGGCATAAAGTAGACTTATACTTTTCTTATATTCTCCATTTAAATCATTTGGATTACCCTTACCTTTTACTGCTAAATAATTCATTTTAGGAACTAAAACTATATTAGGTTTATTCTTTGGCATATAAAATTCCTTATATTCTTTTTTATAATCAAAAGACATTTTCAAAACTCCAATCTATATTTACTCTAATTATAATATAACATTTTTTAGATAATATAGATATAAAAAAAGAAGTTCATAAGAACTTCTAAGAAGTAATTACCAACTACTTCCGCCGCCTCCTCC
>CAPBNZ010000064.1:0-1628 GCA_948585895.1 uncultured Clostridia bacterium
ACAAGAATATATCAACAAACTATATAATGGCAAATATGCAAGTAAATATTTAAAATACTTAATAGATAAATATTATTATGGCAAAAAGAATTTAATAAAACCCAAGAAAAATGGTTTAGAAGCAGAATTTAAAATGTTATTAAGATGAAAGGATAATAAATATGTGTATCAAAAGAAAAATATCAGATGAATATGTAACAATAGATATAGAAACAACAGGCTTTAATGTAGAAAAAGACAATATTATTGAGTTAGCTGTTTGTAAGGTTAAGAACAAGAGAATAATTGACAACTTTACAACTTTTATTAACCCCCAAAAGCCTATACACAAAGCTATAACGGAAGTAACTGGAATAACGGATGAGATGCTAAAGGATGCAGATACAATAAATATAGCCTTAAATAAATTGATAGATTTTATAGAGGATCTACCTATTGTCGTACACAATGCTAATTATGTTATGAATTTTATAAAAGCAAATACTAATATAAAATTTGAAAATGAAGTAATTGATACTTTAACATTGAGTAAGAAAAAACTACCCAATTTGAAGATTTATACAATAAAAGCAATTTTAGAGTTTAGTGGAAATTCTGATGTTGTATTAAACAGGTCAATAGATTATGCACGAGTAATAGCTAAAGTTTTTGAAACATTGAAAGATTATAAATTAGAAAATAAAAGCCAATAAAGAACTAGATATATAATTTTATTCCTGCTTCTTAAAAATGGCTTAAAAACGATTATGAAAGCAATAAACATGGTTGTTGTTTGGAAAAGATAAAAAGTATGGAAACAATGCAAAGGGATATGTATAGATGCAATTTTTAAAAAGTGGTTTTTATGCTGTTTTAGAAAATTAAGTGTTGAACAGGTTTAGGAAAAATAAAACATAGATACGAAAGATGAGGAATTTATATGCAAGTCAAAATTCATAGAGGAGTTAATCAAATTGGTGGTTGTGTAACTGAAATTAGAAGTCAAAAAGCAAGGGTACTTGTTGATGTTGGCTCTAATCTCCCTAATTGTGAAAATGAAATAGAAGTGAATATTGCTAATATCAGTAAAAAATGTGATGCTGTTCTTATAACTCATTATCACGGAGACCATATAGGCGAATATATGCAAGTTAGTAAAAATGTTCCTATTTACATTGGAAAACAGGCAAAAGAGATTTTTACTATATTTCAAAATAAAATGAAAGATACAGGAGTTACAGAAATTACACAGGAACATATTGATAAAATAGATACATTTAAAATATTTAAGCAAGGTGTACCTTTTAAAATTGGAGATATGAAAATAACCCCTATTCGTACAGACCATTCGGCTTTTGATAGTTATATGTTTCTTATAGAAGCTAACGGAAAAAGAATTTTACATACACGGAGATTTCCGTTTGCATGGTCCTATGGGAAAAGGAACACCTAAAACACTTGAAAAAATAGGAAAAGTTGATGTTCTAATTTGTGAGCATACAACATTATCAAGACAAGATGAAAACTTTATGTCTGAATTTATGTTACAAGAAGAAGCAGTTAGTTTAATAAAAAGTAAAAAATACATTTTTATACTATGTGCTTCTACTAACATTGACAGGATAGCTTCTTTTTATCATGCGAATAAA
>CAPBNZ010000064.1:1642-8778 GCA_948585895.1 uncultured Clostridia bacterium
GCGAATAAAAAAGCAGGAGAAAAACTATTTATATGTGATATTTACCAGAAGAAAATACTTGATTATGTAAGCAAAAATAGTGCGAAATATACAGATTATTATAATTTCTCTGATGTTAAGAGTTTTGATAGCGAATTGTATAAAAAGATGGTAAGTAATGGTTTTTGTATGTTAGTTCGCAGCAACTACTTTTCAAAGAAATTTGTTTATAACCCTAGATTTAAAAACAACCTATTTATTTATTCTCAATGGTTAGGATATTTACAAGGTAAAACAGCAGAAAAAGACCTTGTTAAGTTTGTTCCTAAACAATACCATTATTTACACACAAGCGGTCATGCAACAGCTGACGGAATTATAGAAATTTGCAACATTGTTCAACCTAAAGTGATAATTCCTATACATCGGCATAAACTCATACGATTTTGACAAGTTAGACTTACCATATAGAATTAGACATTTGAAGAATAAGGAAATATACAAGATATAATGAATTATGAAAGGAATCTTAAAATATGGCTCATAAAACAGCAGTTGAAAAATTAAAGGAACATGAATACGATATAAACTTAAAGGCTGGAATAAGAGGTTTTAAAATAGATATAACATATAATGGCGATAATACAGGAACAATAACAATATGGAGATTTAAAAATAACACACCAAAATTTATAGATGTACGAACATTTGCTGAAACTCTAAACATTGAAGGAATTGCAGATTTTCAAGTAAGTATTAAGAAAGAAAATGAAATACTAGAACATGGTTTATTTTTAGATAAAATTACTAAATGGATATATAATCGACTAAACAATGAAAAGATAGAATTTATGTACGAGTTTATTGGTGGAAAATACAACGGAAAGACCATGACTAAAGCAGAAGTTGAAACTATATCGCATGGCATAACAGAAGATTTAACACATATTAGACAACAAGGTGCTACTTGTCATAGAAAAGAATTAGACAAGCAACCTCTTGTAGATGGTTACCTATCGCCTATGTATTCACATATAGACTATGGACTTATTTACTTACGATATGAAACACAAGAAGTTTATAACAGTATGTCAAATTAGAAAGGAGATTTTAAAATGGCAGGTAGAATTGATTATTTAGAAAGACAGGAACAAAAAAAGGAACTGTACCAAGAACGACTAGAACAAGCAGAACAAAGAAGTCAAATACATTATGAAAATCAAAATAAGATAGCAAGTGCAATACCTATGGGACAACCTATTTTAATGGGACATCACAGTGAGAAACGACATAGAAACGATTTAAAGAAAATAGACAATGAAATGAGAAAGTCTATACAAGAAAGTGAAAAAGCAGACTATTATAGAAATAAAATAGACAACATTGATAATAGCAAAGCAATATCTTCTGATGATCCACAAGCTATTGAAAAACTACAAGCTAAAATTGAAGAACTAGAACAAGCAAAACTTGAAGTAAAAGCTAGACCTCACGAGTGGTATGAGTTACCCTATCTTAATGCAGATATAAGAAGATGTAAAGACAGAATAAAAGAAATTCAAGAATTAGAAGAATTGCAATTTGAAGAAATTACTTTTACTGGTGGCAAAGCAATATTGAATAGAGATATAAACAGGTTACAGTTTATATTTGATGCTATACCAGATGAAGAAACAAGAACTACATTAAAGAAACATGGTTTTAAATGGTCGAGATATGAACAGGCATGGCAAAGATTATATAACAAAAATGGTATTTATGCGGTTAATTATGTTGTTAAAATGATAAATGAAAGAGGTTTAGAAAATGATAGCTTGTAGGTCTTACACTTTTATTGAAGATATGGAGAAAATGAAAGATTTTCTAAAATTAAGTAAAGAAGAGTTTTTGAAATCATATAGTTATTTATATGAAGAAGAATATGATGCGACAGTTTGGGAATATATAAAACGAACTAGAAATGCTTATAAAAGACAGATTTTAAATGATTAATGTTATGTTAGGATGCTATGTAACAATACCCTCACATATTGAACTAGCGAGGCTACATAGCCTTTGTAGAGGATATATCTATTTTTACAAATTTTTTTTCGCCGTAGTATATAAAACAGCTTAAAATCGAGCCTAGAGAACGACAGATAGAATATAAGAGTTTTTTAAGACTAAACTATATCTGGCATAGTGGCATAGTAAAATTCCAAAATAGATGAACTATGCAGAGGTTTATTCCGCTTCTATTATTAGAATACAATAACTAAAAATACATATTTAAAATTTTTAGTTTTATTGATAGTATATTTTAATACTTCGTATTAAAATATAGGAGATTTCATACAAATTTATTCTAACGAATAAAGCAAAAATATTATAAAAGTTTTAGGCACTATTTTATTAGTATATTTATATACT
The DNA here is from genome assembly GCA_948585895.1 of uncultured Clostridia bacterium. Taxonomy (GTDB): domain Bacteria; phylum Bacillota; class Clostridia; order TANB77; family CAG-508; genus CAG-269. The sequence continues at coordinate 4,031 of CAPBNZ010000064.1, forward strand.
TCGTATATAAATATAGCAGAGATCATGCAAAATTGATTTATTGAATATAGAATTACTAATACATATCTGGCATAGTGGCATAGTGAAATTCCAATAAATAAGCTAGTCGATAAGGACTAGCTTATTTATTTTTAAATTATCAAGTGTTGTCGGATGTTGTTTCTTCATTCTCTGTGCTTTGTGTTTCTTGTGTGTTTTGTTCATTATCTATTGTTTGTTCATCATCTGGCTTTTGTTCTTCTTGTGTTGTTTGTTCATCTTCTGTCTTTTGTGTATCATCTACATTTTGTTCATCATCAAATTGTTTACAAAGATATGTCTCAAGGTCTGATGCATCATTCTGTCTTTTGAAATCTTGATAAATACTAGGTTTACTAGCATTTTCAAAACTAGGACTAGCATAACACAGAATTCTATCACCTTTGAAATTCAATTTGTCTGCTCTGTTTCCTAATGCTATAACCTGTTTTCCAAATTGTACCTTATTCAATGGCTCATCAAGGTTTTTGTGGCACCAAACATCATATTTTTGATAATATGATGTTTTACTTACAATGGTTTTAATTGGGAACAACTTACAGAACTCTAAAGCGTTGTTATCCTGAATAAAGTATCTCTCTGTTTCTTGCTTTACATTATCTGGAATGGTAAATTTACCAGCCTTTAATACCTTAATAAATTCAAATATTGCTCTAGTAGCAATAATTTGCAATACTTTAGGCTGACAAAGTTTTTCGCCTATGTTAATATCGCGATTATCATTGTCATCTGTAAATATAGCATTAAACGGAATTACAATAAATCTATCAGTAAGTGAAATTCCGATTTCTTGCTTAAACCTAATGGTTTCATTCACAGAAAAAAGTAGAGTTGCACAATTTGTAAAAGTAGTAGGAGGAAAAGTTCGTTTTCCTTTTTCTTCTATTGAAATAGGCTCCCCCGCTATTAACCTTGTTAAATATGATGTATTAATGTATCTAGGTTGAATTTGATCTTCAGAAATATTTACACTACAGTTAAGTAATTTTTTAATAGTAGATTTACTATCAGATTTAGGACATAGCTGTTCTAAATGTTCATGCGAACATTGTTTAGGCGCTAGAGCCTCTAAAATTCTAAAGATTTTAGACTTTCCATTTCTTCCACAACCTAGGTATATTATTGCTTTATTTAGTGTGGCAATTTTAAATAAAGATGAGCCTATTGTTTCATATAACAAAGTTTCTATTCCCTTATCTCCACAACTAATATCACTAAAGAATTTATTAACTAATTTTAGTTCCTCTGTGTCTTCCACAAGTACAGTAAGGTCATTATAAGTTACATCTAAATAAGCAATCATATTAGCTTTAGTTGCAACCTCATATTTGTATTTGTCTATATCGACTTCATTGTCTCCTATCTTGACTAGCTTCTTTTCTGTCGTAGGTTGTTCTTCATTCACCGCTTCTTTTGTTTGAATTTCATTGTTTTGCATAATAAGCAACTCCTTTCATTTAAAAGAGTGATTTTTGTACTAGAACATAAAACCACTCTTGATTTTCTAACTATTTCTTGGGTAGTTCAGCACTCTTTGTTCTTGTCGTGCTTAGACATATACCACTGCTTTATGGCTCCTATTTCGGCCACTTTGGTTTTGCCGATAATTTTCACTTGGAAAATCTTTACAATTAAACAGTTTGAGACTAACACCGCAAACTACATCCGTCTAATCTGTGCAAATTCTTTTGGCGACAAAAAGCAAAGCATTTTTGATTTAGCTTCTAATGCTTCTAACTTCGACACCAACTCATCTACCTTTTGAATGTTCAAGTCAAAGTCGTTTTCAATGTTAATATTCATGGTTTTACACCTCCTTTTCAAAAATATTTCAAAAATCTATTGACTTTTGCTAACAACTGAATTATAATGCTAACAAAAGTTAATTGTCAATAATGAGTAACAAATGTGAAAGGAGTTTTTGAAATATGAGTAAAAAAGTAAATATTGTTGACACAGCAACAAAAAAAGGAAATATCAATCTATTCAATAAAAGATTGAAAGAAAAACGAATGGAAGCAGGTTTTAGTTCTCAAGAGAAATTAGCAGATGTAGTTGGTGTAGATAGAGTTACAATCAATTATTATGAAAAAGGTAGTAGAATACCAGACATAGCAACATTTATCAAGATTGCTAATGCTCTCAATGTGTCATGTGATTACTTGCTAGGGTATTCTAACAGTCCAACAAGAGAACATCACGAAACAAAAGAATTAACAGTTTTATCTGATAAAGCAATAGAAGAATTAGAAAGATTAGGAATTGCAGTAAATACGAATACAAAAGAGATTGACTGTTTTAATCAAATATGCAAACAAGATCATTACACACTTAATTATCTATTAGAAAATAATTTAAAGTACCATTTTTTTAATGATTTAGGAAATTTCTTATTTTTTAAAGAAAGAAACAAAAAATTAATAGAGTTAAACCAACCTATTACTAATGATGACTTCGGCTATACTATGACTATTAAACAATGGGAAACTTCATTCAAAATTACAGCAGATGAAAAACTGCTTAATATAAAAAGTGATAGAGAAAAAGAGGTTGAAAATACTTTTAAGGATAACAAAAAGAAAAAATAAATGTTATATTATTGGTAAAAACGGAGTAAATCTATGGAAAAAACTAATAATGAAGAAATTTATAAAAGACTTGGACTAACTGAAAAATCAATCGAAGTATTGGAAGATTTAAAAGCTAGAGGAGATAAAGCAACTACAAATAAAAGAGCTTTTGCAAAAAGAATTGAAACGATTAACTGTTTATTAGAAAATGAAGCGAATTATGGTATTTTGGGTTATATTTCTCTGTTTTTATGGGATGAGTATAAGGGTGTATTTGAAGTATTAGAAATAAATTCTGGGAAAACACTTTGCTTTACCGCTTCTAAACTACAAAATACTTTTATGTTTGATATTGAAAAAAATCTAAAGAAATTAAAAGAAGATATAAAAGATAAAAAAATTAAATAAAAAAAGCAGGGAATATTTTTTGTACTAGTGACCAAACTGCTCAAAAAATAATTCCCCATAGAAAATCAAGAGTGATTTCCTATATTTAATTATAGTACAAAAAATCACTCTTGTAAATAATGAGGAGTGATTTTATTATGGAAAAGAATAGAAGAAATAAAAATCTTAAAAAAGCTGGAAACGGCGAAGGTACATTATATAAAAGTGAGGTTTTAGGTTGTTTCGTATTTCAATACTATGATACAAGAGGAAAAAGACAAACCATGAAGCAAAAGAAAAAAGAAAGTGTGAAAGACTTTAAAGCTAGAGTTACCACTATAAAGAACAAACTTAATAATGGAACATATATTGAAAAACAAGATGATACAGTTAAATCTATTATAGAAGAACACATTAAACAAAAATTTGATGACAAAATTACAAGTGGTCGTTCTTATAAGAGAGATAAAGATACATTGAATTGTATAATTAAATGTTGCTCAAATTTCATTAACAAACCTATTCAAAAAGTTACATTTGCTGATATTCAAACCTCAAAAGAATTTATGAAAGAATATTCGCAGTCAGTTATTAATATGATGTGGCGATTATTAAAAAAGGCTTTTGCTATTGCTTCTTCTCCCTCAATTAAATTGATACCTTTTAATATTATGAATGATGAAAACTTAAAAAAGCCTATTTCTAATAAAGAAACTAAAAAGGTTTACCCTCTTACAAAAGAAGAAAGAGAAAAACTAAAAAATATATTAGATAATGAAGAACGTAATCACCCATACCGCAATATAGTAAAATTGGAATGGATAACAGCTATGAGAGTAGGCGAAACATTAGCACGTTCTAAAGATGATATAGATCAAGACATAACTAAACTTCATATTCACAATACCCTTACTAGAGATAAAGAACGGAAATATTATACTAGGAAAACATACAAAGACTTTTAACAAGCAGACAGGAATTGATGAAGGAGAAAGATATTTTCCTTTATCTTCTGACTTAAAAGAAATTATGGAAGAAGAATTATCTAAAACAGAAACTAATACTTATAATTTATTGTTTTGGGACTATGAAAATAATACTTTTATATCAGGAAATGAACTAAATTCGTGGCTTGATAGAATTAACAAAAAATATAAAATTTCTTCAAGAAAGATACATAATCATAGGTTAAGACATGACCGTATTACACAATGGAAAGAAGCAAATATGGATATGGAAGCAATACAATATTTAGCAGGTCATGTTGAAGGTAGTAATATAACCACAGATGTTTATATAGATGTTTCTCAAGAATATGCTTTTAATGAATTAGAAAAAGCAATGTAAAATCTCTACTGCATTACTATTGCATTACTTTTATAAAAATAAGCCTTGTAAAATACTGATATTTCAGTAATTACAAGGCTTATTTGATTTGGTGCCGTTGGCGTAGTTATCTACAACTTTTTTCGGCTCTCATAACAATTGATACAAATATCAACCAATTTATTAAAGTATATCATATTTTCAATGAAATGCAATAGTTAAATTTAAAATAATATTTTAAAAAATTTGTTTTGTTCGCTTGTATTTTATCTAATATTGTTGTATATTAATATTCATAGGAAATGAGAATAAGCAGTGTGGGTGCTACCACTTTACATACACAGTGTTGACTGTGAGAATGGGGGTGGTGCTATATGGTAGAACAAACTATGTTAATGATAATATACTTACTTTTCTACGGTTTAG
>CAPBNZ010000065.1 GCA_948585895.1 uncultured Clostridia bacterium
GATTTTATTATTAGTGGCAAATGAACTAAAAGGAATTATTGGATTATTGCAATCATTGGCAAGTAAAGCATCTATTAATGGAAGCTTTTTAACATTATTAATAAAAATAACAGGAATTGCATTTTTATCTGAGTTTGCTGTTAGTATCTGTAAAGATTCTGGAGAAGGAGCAATTGCTAGCAAAATTGAAATAGGAAGTAAAATTATTATTATATCCATGTCGATACCAATTATTTCTAGCTTATTGGAAATTATATTAAAAATATTACCTACATAAAATTGGGTGCAAACTTGTCCCAAAAGTATCCATAAATGGATAGTTTGTGCCTGTCCCAGAATAACCAGAATTAACTAGAAATAACTGAAGGAGTACAAATGAAGAGATTATTTAGAATTTTATTATTAATTGTATGGATAACTTTATTGCCTGTTTTACATATTTATGCTAGTAGTGAAGAAATGATACAAGAACAACAAGAGGAATTTGGAATACAAGACTTTTTAAGAAACTCGAAACAATATACAGCAGAGTTTTTTGAGGATATGGATATGGGGATGGTATTCCAAGATGCTATTAAGGGAGAGGTAGATAATTCAACATTTGTAAAAAGAATTGTAAATTTATTGGGGGAAGAAGTAATAATAAGAAGTATTTTAGCTATTATTGTAATACATGGGATTTTAAAATCAATTAGCGAAAGCTTGGAAAATGACGGAATTTCTAAACTGATTTATTATGTACAATATATATTGATTATTACAATTGTGTTAGCAAATTTTTCAGATATTGTAAAAATGGTACAAGATACAACAACTAATTTAGTAGCATTTATGAATATGTTAGTACCACTTTTAATTACACTAATGATGTCAACAGGTAGTATTGCTACAAGTGGAGTAATAGAGCCTATCATATTATTTATGATAAATTTCATAGGAAATATGATACAAGATATCCTTTTGCCGTTAATTATGGTTTTTACAGCACTGGTAATCTTATCTAAACTTTCAGAACAAGTAAAGATAGATAAATTATCCAAATTTTTAAAGTCAGGTATTATATGGTTTCTAGGAATTATTTTAACGATATTTGTAGGAGTAGTTTCGTTAGAAGGTACTATGTCAAGTAGTGTTGATGGAATTACAGCAAAAACAACAAAGGCAGTAGTAAGTTCGGCAATACCAGTAGTTGGGAAAATATTAGGAGATGCAGTAGATACTGTTCTTGGATGTGGTATCATCTTGAAAAATGCAGTTGGACTCGTTGGGGTTATTATAATTTTGTGTATTTGTATAGCACCAATCATAAAATTGGCCACACTGACACTAGCTTATAAGTTATTAGCAAGTATTACAGAACCTATTGCAGACAGCAAAATAACAAATTTATTAGAACAGATAGGTGACATTTTTAAAATATTTTTGGCAATATTAAGTAGTATTTCTTTTATGATAATTATAGGGACAACATTAGTGTTAAAAATATCAAATAGTGGAATGATGTATAGATAGGGGTTGTACAGATGATAAAATTTATGAGTTCTTGGGTAAAAGGGTTAGGATTGACCATTGTTATAATATCAATTTTAGAAATGTTACTACCTAATAATAAAACCAAAAAGTATATTAGAATGGTAATGGGAGTTTATATTTTATTTACTATGATTTCTCCTTTTATATCGAATAAAGAAGTTTTTAATATCAATCAAGTTGATTTAGAAGATTATGTGACAACGAAAACAAGTACCAACTTAAATCAAACTTCAATGGATGAAAGAATCGAACAGTTATATATACAAGAACTAGAAAAAGATATTACAAAAAAGTTAGAAGAGAAAGGATATGAAATAACCAATTGTAAAGTAAAAGCACAAATATCAGATAAAGAAGAAGAAACGAAAATAACTAAAATTAAAGTGAAGGTTCAAAAACGGACAGGAGCAAGTCAATAGACATGAGGAAAATAAGGAAGATTTAGAAAATCAAATAGTGACACAGATTCAAAAAATCAAACCAGTAAATACAACAATAAAACAAGATGATGCGAAACAAAAGGAAGGCAAAGAAGACAACAAAAAAACAAAAATTAATAATTCAGATATTCAAAACATTAAAAAGTTTTTAATAAAAGAGTATGAGGTGAATGAAAAATGTTTAGAGATAAATTGAAACAGTTAATACCAACTAGCTCAGAAGAAGGAAACAATAAGAAGAAAATAGAAAATTTAGTTTTTTTTGTGGTGTTACTAATTGTAACAATTGTTATCATCAATCTTATTTGGAATGGAAATAAAGAAACAACCAAACAAGAAAATAGTACAAGTTCTAAAAAATTAGCCAATACGAATGTTAATATAAATCCTAATGAGAATGCAACAATTGATAATTTGGCTGAGCAACTAGAACAAATTTTATCTAAAATACAAGGGGTAGGAGAGGTAAAAGCTTTTATCAATTATTCTGAGTCAAGTGAGGTAGTAGCTATGTATAATGAGAATACTAAAATTAGTAATACAGAAGAAAATGATACATCAGGAGGAATCAGAAAAATACAAGAAACAGATTCGCAAAAAGATATCATCTATAAAGAAGAAAATGGGCAAAAAATGCCAATTACACAAAAAGTAGTAAAACCTAAAGTAGAAGGAGCAATTATAACAGCTAAAGGAGCTAGTAATGCAGAAATAAAAACTAATATTATACAGGCAGTAGAAGCAGTAACAGGACTTGCTACTCATAAAATACAAGTATTTGAAATGAAATAGTTTCTATTGTCCCCACTGGTTCCGGGATGAAATGGGGACGTTAAATGGGAATACCATAAAAAAAATTGACTAAAATTACAGAGACAATATTTATTATATAAGATTTTTCATTTGCACTATTTTAAGTATTCTAACTTTTAGATATTTTATGTAATTTTTACAAATTTATATAATAAATAATTCATAAAAATAGTAACTGTTCCCATTTAAACCTGGAACCAGTGGGGACAATTAGAAGGAGAGAGAAGAAAATGAAATTATTTAAAAAAAATCAAATTATTATTTATGTTATCGTATTAATGTTAATGACAGCAGGTTATTTAAATTATACAACTAATACAAAAGAGCAATCATTAGAAACCTCTATGCAAATGGAGGCAAATGATGATATGCAGTTAGCAGATATAGGAGATGCTACTTTAGTAAGTAGTAACGATATAACAGCAGAAAATACAAAAAATCAAACAAATAGTATGGAAGAATCGAATTATATCAATGATGTTACCTCAACGAATCTAATAGCTACAAGTGAAAAAAATACAGTAGAAACTAATAGTAATAACAGTCAGTCCAATGAGTATTTTGTGAAGTCAAAACTAGAAAGAGATACAATGTATTCACAAATGCTTGAAACTTATGAAAAAGTATTAAATAGCAGTAATTCATTAGAAACGCAAAAGCAGTCTGCTACACAAGAGATTCAAAAAATTAATGAAATTAAAAATAGTATTATGATATGTGAAAATTTAATAAAAACAAAAGGATTTGAAAACAATATTCTATTTGTAAATGGAGAAAGTATTAGTGTTATTATAGGAATAGATGAAATGAAACAAGAAGAAGTAGCACAAATCCAAAATATTATTTCAAGAGAGATGAAGGCAGAGATAGAAAATATACATATAGCAACAAAATAAGGGCAAAAAAATAAGCCCTTATTTTTTAGGCAATATCTCTGGTCATTTTTCTAATATATTCTCCTATTTCTTCATTGGTCAATTCTAATTCTGTGATTAAGTTTCTAAGAACATCCCTTCTTGGTAAATCTTCTTCATTGTCGATTCTTACATATTGTCTTAAACTAATTCCAAGAAGTTTTGACATATCTTCTTGTGTATATTGCTTGGATTTTCTTTTTTCTTTAATCATACCATCACCCTAATTATAAAATTAAAACTATTATGTCACAAATATACAAATAATTGTATTGACATTTTCTGACATGTTCTATTTTTTATATGTAAAATGCATGAATATTTGATACTTTTCAATAATATAGAAAGTAAAAGTTATGTAAATATAGTTTGGCTAAGTTTTTTAGCGAATAGGAAAAATTAGAGACTTCTCTATACATAGATTCTACATAAGATTGAAAAATAATTTTACGAAAGAAACGAAACATGAAAGGTGATTGAAAATTTCAGGATTTTTTAAGTATGCTAAAATGTTCTAACAGAAGGGGAGGTAGGTTATTGGGGTAATATGTAAACAATTTAATAAAAGTTTTGATATGTTACTAAGGAATATTGACAAAACATATAAAAAGAAATAAGATAAAGCAAAGAATAATCACCAAAGAAGGAGAAGAAAAATGAAAAAAGTTTTTAATCAACAAATCAGAGAAAAAACAGGCATTACATTAATTGCTTTTGCTATTAGTAGGAAATGCGTTCGATATGAGGAAAGAGCTTGAAAGCCATGTGAGAGAAGAGAAAAAGAGAGAAAAGTTTAGCCGAGTTGAAGTAAAAGTTTACATGAATATGGTGTAAAATTGATAAAAAAATCAAAAAGTAGAATTGTTATCTTAAAAAAATTGTAATAACATTATAGTATAAAAAATGAAAAGGAGCGATTCTATATGAAAAAAATAAAAGCAAAATTAAGTGCTAGAGATGAAAAGTTAATTATACAAGCATTAGTCGAAAAGAGAAATAATCAGCTAAAACAAAATAGACCAACAGAGCCAATAAATGAATTACTAATAAAACTAATCGAAAATTAAATACATAACTAAAAAGTCAATCAAAGATTGGCTTTTTTTAGTGGAAAAAATATAAGGAGGGAGAAAATTTGAAAAATCAAGAAGCAATAGATTATCTAAACAATTTGCAGCAAGGAATGTTTTGTACTGTCAATATACCAATATGTAATGACAAAGAAAAAATACCGATTACTGTTATGTATATGGGCAAAGACAAAGACGGCAGATATAATTTTATTGATACAGGTAGATTCATAATGAGTAAAGAGTTTATTGAAAATAAGGCTATTTCAATAGATAAGAGTTTTGATGAAGATAAAGCTTTTGAGATATACTCTAAAGTTCGTATGCAACCTAATAAAAATAAGAATAAAGAAAGGGCAAGGTAAAACAATGAAAGATAATCAAGTATTAGAATATCATGAAAAACAACAATTTAATAGTGAAAATTTACAACAATATGATAATGAGGGACAAAGATACTTTTTGGCTTATTTATTAAGAAAAGGTTATAACTTAGAAATAAAAGAGAGCAAAATAATTTTCAAAGATATAACATCTGAAGAAAAAGTAAAAGAAATGATAGAACACTATAACAATGATAGTAGAATAGATAACCTTAATATTAAAAGACAATCTATAAGAGAAGCAAGAGCGATAGGATTAGAAGAATATAGCCAAATGGTAGATAAAAAATTGAGGAGTTTGAATCAAAAGGAAAGGGAAAAAACAGAGAGATAATTTTTATAAACAAGTCGACCTAGGTTGATTTGTTTTTTTTACATAGTCATCATTATTGATGGCTGATTTTTATGAAAGGAGGGTAAAAAGTGTCAAAGTGTAAAGTAATTGCCATAGCTAATCAAAAACGGTGGAGTAGGAAAAACAACTACAACAGCTAATTTGGGAAATGGGCTAGCTAGAAAGGGGAAAAAGGTATTACTAATAGATTTAGATCCACATAGAGATATTTATTATATACTTAAATTACATTGAGGGTATATATACCAAAACCGTGTACGAGGAGGTGAGAATTAGTTGGCTAGAATAAAGGATTTAGATAGAATTACAGCCCTTTATGAAAGATTATCAAGAGATGATGAACTACAAGGAGAGTCAAACAGTATTTCTAATCAAAAGAACTTTTTAGAAGATTATGCAAGAAAAAATGGCTTTGTAAATATAAAACATTATACAGATGATGGATATACAGGAAGAAATTTTAAAAGACCAGGATTTCAAGAAATGCTTGATGATATTGAAAATAACAAAATAGGAACTGTTATTGTAAAAGATATGAGCCGTTTAGGTAGAAATTATTTACAAGTAGGTTTTTATACTGATATGTTATTTCCCAAAAAAGATGTTCATTTTATTGCAATTAACAATAATGTAGATAGTGAGAGTGAAAATCCCTCTCAAAATGATTTTGCTCCATTTTTAAATATAATGAACGAATGGTATTCAAAAGACACAAGTAATAAAATAAAATCTATATTTTCTTCAAGAATGCAAGAGGGAAAAAGATGTAGTGGCTCAATTCCTTATGGATATTATAGAAAATTAGGAGATAAACAAACATTATATGTTGACCCTATTGCTTCAAAAGTTATTGTGCGTATATTTGAAATGACAGCAAACGGAATGAATGCGTATGAAATAGCAGATATATTAACAGAAGAAAAAGTGCTAACCCCTGCAGCGTTTGCTATGAAATATCATCCAGAACAAATAAGTTATATAGCACCAGAGGGATATTGTAAATGGAAAGCTAGTGCAATAGTAGTTATTTTAAATAGGCAAGAATATTTAGGGCATACAATTTTAAGAAAAACTATTAGTACGAATTTCAAACTTAATAAAAGAAGAAAAGCAACTAAAGAAGAACAATATTTTTTTCCTAATACACACGAGCCTATAATATCACAAGAATTATGGGATAAGGCTCAAAGAAATAGAAGATTTGCACCTCAAAAAAGGGATAGTGATGATATAAGAAATCAAGCAACTTTTCACGGATTATTATTTTGTTTTGACTGTAATAAAAAATTAGTATATAAATATCAACCTAATAAAGCTATATCAACTCTTGGTTATGTCTGTACTGATTATAGAGGAAAAAGAGGAATTTGCACATCACATTATATCAATAATAACGATTTAAAGGAAATATTACTAGAATATTTAAGGGTTATATCTAAACGAATAATTGAAGATGAAGAATCCTTTATTGAAGAACTAAAAAACAAATGGAATAATAATCAAAATAAAAAGCCTATACAAGATAAAACAGATTTAAGAGTTTTACAACGAAGATTTGAAGAACTAGACAAACTTATTTCTAGTTTGTATGAAAATTATATCAATCAATTACTTCCAGAAAGGCAATATATTTCATTGATGAAAAAATATGATGAAGAACAAAAAGAAGTTGAAACAAAAATAAAAACTCTAACAGATAATATTAAAAGTGAAAAACAACCTCCAAAAGTTAATGTTAAGAAGTTTGTTGAACTAATAAAAAAATATAAATATCCAACTGAAATAACTCAAGAGTTAGTAAGAGAACTAATTGATAAAATAGTAGTATATGAGCCAAAAGGGAAGAAACCTAATCGTACCCAACAAGTAGATATTTATTTTAATTTTATAGGGAAATATGAACTAGAATATACAAATGAAGAATTGCAAGAAATTCAAAGTAAGAATGAACAGGCTAAAAAAGAAAAAGAAGAACGAGAAAAACAATGGAAAAAAGACTATCAAAAAGCATATCAGCAAAAGAAAAAAGAAGAAAGACTTGCAAAAAATAATGGACATTTATTTGCAGAAAAAATTTGTGATGTATGTAATAAGCCTTTTTATCCTCAATATGCTCAACAAAAGTCTTGCAGTGAAGAATGTAAAAAACTTTCTCTAAAAAATACAAGAATGAAATATTATAATGAACACAGAAAGGCAAAAGCACCAGAAGAAAGAAAATGTATAATTTGTGGTAAAACATTTATGCCAGTTAATGCTCAAGAACTATTATGTTCAAAGGAATGTAAAAGAGAAAACAGAAATTTAAAGAAAAGGGAATATTACTATCGTGATAAAGAAAAAATGAAACAACAATGACAACTTCCTAATGCACATTTGAAAAAGCCTATAATATAAAGTAAAATCAAAATTGAAAGGTGGTAATAATTATGGAATTAAAAAATGAATATGTTGATGAAAGAACAGGAATAACTTACACACTAAAAGGAGATTATTATTTTCCTAATCTATCAATACCAAAAGATACAAACTTTGCTATTGGAAGATATGGAAAGGCACATTTAAGACATATAAAACAATATAATAAACCTTTATATACAGACTTACTACTAGACGGAAAATTAAATAAGTATTTACACTCAATAGACGAAAAATGTAATTCTCTTTTAGAAAGTATAATAACAAAACTAGCTAAACAAGAAAATGTTACAGAAGAATTAAAAGCTAATCATCAATTAGAATGGGTGGCTAGAATGAATAATATTAAGAATAGAGCCGAAGAAATAGTTTATAACGAGTATGTATATAACTAAAAAGAAAAAATGAATATAAATGAAATATATAGCCGTATATCTAATGTAAAAACATTGATATAGGCTTTATTTTTTTACTAACTGAAAAGCAATATACTTTTCTTCAGC
>CAPBNZ010000066.1:0-1205 GCA_948585895.1 uncultured Clostridia bacterium
ATTCAACCCAATATTTTGTTGTTGTTGGTTTTCTCGTTTTAGAGGGAAACTTTATAAAAAATTCTTTGTCATATTTTGTTAGCCATTTTAAGAGTTTTTGTTCAATTTCTTCTTCACTTGAATATTTTTGTTCTAGCAGCTTTCTTTTTTCTTTATAGTTGTAGTTTTGTATAAATTTTTCAAATTCTTCTTTATGATTATGTTGTAGTCTCCTATAAATTGCATTATAAAAATCTAGTGAAATATGATTGTAAATTTTTTCTGAAATTTTTACAAAATGATATTCTCTACAAGTTATTTTACCATATTCATTAGTTTTATATTCTTTTCCACACCACGTTTGATTAAGTCGTTTAGGTTTAAAGTAATTTTTACAATATGGACATTTTATAATTCTTAACCCTTCTAATTGTAAATGATATAAACTAGCATATATAAAATCTTTTAGTGTAGATAGTTCGTATTTATATTTAGTTTCTTTTGCTTTTTTGGACTTTGAAAATTCTATTGTTGGACTTGGTAACTGTAATGTAATTCCAGAGAAAGTATAATAGCGAGAGTTTTCATCAGTTTGCACAAAGGCATTATCTACAATTTTTTTCATTTTTTCAAATTCTTCTAGCCAATTATCAAAAAAGCTAATACATTTATCTTTTAAGCATTGAGCGGTACTCATATAAATAAATTGTTCTTGTAAATTTTGATAATGGTTGCTATGTTGTAAATATTCTTGTTCTTCTTCACTTAAAGAATTTATATAGTCATTGAGAGCTTTTTTATCATCTTTTAATTTTTCAGTTTTTTCCTTTATTTTTATATACTTTTCTTTAAGTTTTAATGATTTTTGGTCAAAATATTTACTTTGTTTTATTTCATTAGTTAGATTATATAAATCTACATTGTACTTATAATAGACATCAACAGAAAAGCTATCAATGAAGTTATTAAATATAGATAATGCTTTAGAAATATTTGTCAAATCTTCACTTAATCCTTTTAAACTATCTCTGTAATCTCCATCGTTTTCTTTTTCTGCATTGTATATCATATTTTTATGATTTTCTAAAACTTTTTTGATTTTGTTATATTTATTCAAAATAATAACAAGAATAGTTCCTATTGGCTTTTTATTCCACTTTATATTATTTTCTTTGTTGTTTTTATCTACTATATAAAATTGTTCTGTTCCATTTTGTTTTTCATCT
>CAPBNZ010000066.1:1224-8410 GCA_948585895.1 uncultured Clostridia bacterium
AAATTCAGCAAAAGTTTTTGCATTATCTTTTGATAATACATAAGCATTTATATTCACACGATTTTCATTTTCCATACTATCACTTCCTTTTTTCAAATATATCCAGTAAAGAAATTAAAGTTTTTTTACATATAAAAGGATATATTTTTTTCATATTATACTTATATTACACTGAAAATTGAACTTGAAACAATTATACAACTTTTATCTTTTTAGTGCAATTCAAATCAAGAAAGAGGTGAGAAAAACGGAAACTAAAAACAATGAAATCAAAGTCAAGAAAATCCCATTTGCAGTTTTGAATAATGCAGAAATCATAAAAGTATTTGAGGGTAATGGCATTGTAGAAGTTGAAAGTATGCAGAAAGCACCATATTCATTGAGTAATAGGTTTGTTAGGCTATCAAAGACAGAATATGTAGATAAGCAAACTGGAGAAATCAAAAAATACAATAAAACAAAAACAAGAAATCAAAACCCAAATGAATTAAGAAAAACCTTTAAAGCATTAAGACGTTTGATAAACACAAACTTTTGTGCTGGGAATAACGAGAAACATATAACTTTAACATATGGCAACTTACAAAAGGACTATAAGCAAGTGAATAGCGATTTTAGGCATTGGTGGAGAAAAATCAAAAAGTATTTTCCTAGTTTAGAGTATATCTGCGTTACAGAATATCAAGCTAATGGCTCATTACATTTACATATACTGGTTAAAGATTTAGACAATGAAGATTTACCACTAGAACAAACCCTAGTAAATGAAACTTGGAAAAATGGTTTTAGTAAGGTAACAAAGATTAAAAATGTAAGTAATCTTGGAGCCTATTTTTCAGCTAGATTTACAGATATAGACTTAAACGAAGATATACAAAATGAAAATACAAACAAGTTAATACTAAAAGGTGCTAGACTTAAATTTTACAAGACAGGACAACGAATATTCACTACATCAAGGGGCATTGTTAGAAATAAAGGTCATACAGTTACACTAGAAGAAGTAGAAGAAATAACAAAAGGAGCTAAACTGGTATATGCAGATAGCAAAGTAATATCAAAAATAAATGATAAAGGTAAAGAAATTGTAGTAAATACAATAACTTACCAACAATTTAATAAAAATAAAAAATTAAAGGAGAGATAAATATGTATAGAAATCAAAATATAAAAACACAGGAATGTATAAAAAAGAATGGAATGATGAATAAAGGTAATAAGGAGACATTAACATATGAAGACTTGAAAAAATTAGATATGGATCCAAACTATAAGATGAGTAAAAAAGAAACAATAGATATTTTATCTTATATGCTTTCATCAGTGTATTATAGTATATCAGACGACTTATGTGCACCAATATTTTCAAAGACAGATAGACAAGAATTACTAAATTTAACATCAAAGGTACTGAACAAATTAAAAACAATAAAATATTAATTAAGCAAAATATAAAAATTAGGGTTGTAATATGTATGTAAAATACCCTGTATATAATCAAGTAAATATATAGGGTGTATTACAACTAAAAATGGGAGGTTATTATGAATAGAGAAAACGAAATAGTATTAATGTTAAATTCATTAGGGGAAGAAGAATTCATTTTGGCATTAAGAGCAAAAATTATTCTAAATAGATATCAAAAACATTTAGACAAAGAAGAAATGAAAAAAGAGATACTGGAAAAATTTGAAAATGATTTTGACAAAATATATTCTAAATTATAGATAACAGAAATTAATGTACCCTGTATAATCAAGTAAATGTGTATAGGGTACATTAGAACAAAATCACTAATATAAATGGGGGGTAATGTTATGCAAAGTACAGAACAAGAAAGTCAACAAGAGTTACATTGCTGTTATGCAAGTGAAGATGAATTTGATCTTGTTATGACAGAAGATATAGAAAACCTACTAAATGACTGGTTAAATGAATTTGAAACTCAACAACAAGAAGATACAACAAGCAAGTTTCCTTAATGGTATTAGAGAACATTGGTAGGTAAAGTAAAAATGCTTGGACTATGTATTATTACTTAAATATATAGTTCAAGCTAAATATTAAACAAAATTTCAAAAATAAGAAGGGAATTGGTTGTTATGAACGAAGTTAATTTATTAGAGAAAGAACTTTTACTAGATGACAAACAGATGGAAATGTTAGCCTTTGCTATATCAAATAAAAGTCAAGATATTAAGAAATACATTAAAGAAAACAAAAACGAATATATACATTGGTTAATTCAAGACTTTGTGATACAAGCTTATGAAAAATATGGAGATAAGATAACTAAAAAACTAAAAGAAAAAATCTCGATATTGAACAAAATGCTAAATTTACAGATAGATATAAGTTCAATGTTAAAAACAAAATAATTTTATATGAAAAGGAGCGTGTTGAAAATGATAAATGCAGTTTTCTACGGAAGATACTCTAGTGCAAAGCAAAATGAGACTTCCATTGAGGCACAGCTTATCGTATGCAGAGAATTCGCGGAGAGAAATGGAATTAACATTATTCGAGAATATATTGATGAGGGAATAAGTGCCAAAACTTCAAAAAGACCACAATTTCAACAAATGATTAAAGATAGTTACCAAAAAGAATTTCAGCGAATAGTTGTTTACCAATTAGATAGGTTTTGTAGAAATAGGACAGACAGTGCAATCTATCGAAATATATTACAAGAAAATGGTGTTAAAATAATGTCCGCAAAAGAAAACATTTCAGATGATTATACTGGAATTCTTACTACAAGTGTGATAGAAGGTTTAAATGAGTTCTTTCTGCTTGATTTATCGAACAAAGTTTCAAGAAATATGTGCTTAAATGCAGAAAAAGGACAATTCAACGGACGGATTTGTTCCACTAGGTTACAAGCTAGAAACACAAGATTTTGGTACATACAAGAAAAAAGTATTGGTAGAAGATGAGTCAACTAGCCCAGTAGTACGAAAGATATTCGAGATGAGGGCTGCGGATATACCCGTTAAGGACATAGTAAAATACTTAAATGATAATAAATTTACTAATAGCAGAAATAGACCATTTAGCAAAAATTCACTACAAAATTTATTCAAAAACAAGAAATACATAGGAACAAATACCTTTGGAGAAAAAGAGTTCCCTAATACGATACCAGCTATAATTGATATAGATACATTTAATAAAGTTCAAGCAGTTAGAGAAAAATATAAACATGCTCCAGGAATTAGAAAAGCAAAAGACAGATACCTACTAACTGGAAAACTATTTTGTGGAAAATGTCGGAAGCCCTTACATACGGAATATCTGGAAACTCAAGGACTTTAAGAACATATAGATATTATCGCTGTAATAAGTCCAAAGACAGAAATTGCAAAAATAAAACTATACCAAAGGAAATTATTGAAGAAAAAGTAATAAGAAAACTAAAATCTTTGTTGACAGACACGAATATTGAAAAGATAAGTAAAAGAATATATGATACTTGTCAAAAGGAAAATAACTCAAACATAGTGATTAAAAACCTAGAAAAGAAAAAGAAACAACTTCACAAGAACATAGATAATTTAATGGTAGCATTAGAAAATGGACAACATATAGATATTATAAGTCAAAGAATTACACAAAATGAAAAAGAACTTGCAGAAACACAAAGTCAATTTTTAGTAGAAATGGCAAAAATCTTCAAACTTTCTGAGAAAGAAATTAAGTTTTTCTTGCTAAGATTACAAAATGGTGATATATTAGATAGCAGTTACAGAAAAGTGCTAGTTGATATGCTAGTCAATTCAATACTAGTTTATGACAATGAATTAGTGATAATCTGTAATGTTGGGAACAAGCCAATAAAGTTAACAATTGACTTAATTGAAGATATAAAGAGTGAATTAGTAACTGAACCGTTTACGTTTGTAGAACGGTTCGGTACACCATTTGGTAAAATACAGTTCTCAAGCTAGTTTGAGAACTCTTTTCTTTTTTTGAGGCTTTTTCTTCAAAAAATATCGTTTTACTTGTGTAGACTGACTTTCGGCATCTTTTGTTTTCCCCTGAAATTGTTCAAAATTTACTCTTTCAAATTCTTTTTTCTTTCGTTCTTCTGACACATGAATGTAATAAAAATCTGTAGTTTCAAATTCGGCACGTCCCATTAATTCTCGTAGAACTTCCTTATCCATACCTTTTTCACTCATTATAGTTGCAAAAGAATGTCTAAATCCATAAATTGTCATGTGTTCTAGCTTATGCTTTATTTTTTATTGTGTTTATGTATGTTTCTACTGTTTTTAAGCTAATTGTTTTATTCGTAGTAGGATTAACTTGATTCTTTTTCCAATTAAGCCATTCCTTTGCTATGTTTGGAAACAAAGTATAATCATCTGCCAATAGCTCAATTTTTCTTTTTGCTTTTTCTTCATTAAATTCAGCAAACTTATTTAATTCTGATGAACATTCTTCTGTAAATACTTTAACATTAGGAATTGTGCTATTCCTTTTAATATCAAAATATACATCAGTAATTAATTCGCCTAACCTTTTTCTTGCCTCTTGTTCACTTCTTGCTGTTCTTGATAATCTTGGATTCCTATCAACTCCTTCCATAATTGAATTTAGGGCTAATGTTACTCTTGCCTCATAACTATTTCCTTTTTTTCTTATTGTAACTGTTCCTTTTGGTGTTCTTTGTCTATTTATTTTTTGCATTAAATAACTCCTTTCAAATAAGTTTAAAAAACTAAATAGTTTAAGGACACAAACTTAATATCTAAACATATCTTATCACGTTTAGAACAAGAAATCAGCCCTTTTTACTAATTACTAATAATCATAGTCACCATACTCACCACAGTTCTCCTCAAATCATTTTGGTAACAATTCTTTGTTAATGATTATCTTTCTTTTAAATCTAACTGCTGGAAAACCTTTTACTTTAACTAATTTCAACATTAAATTTCTACCTATACCTAACATTTCTCTTGCTTCATCTACAGTTAATCCCAATTTTGTATTTTCCTCATTTGTTGTCAATGTAGATTTCCTCCTTCCATGATTTAGTAAGAGTAAAATTTATTTCTCTACTAGATAAGTTCCAAAATACAGTTCAAAATGTAACCCTTTTTAGAAAAATTTTTAAATTTTATTCTTCCACTAGGTAAATGCCACCTATATTTGCAAAAGGTATAATTTATAAAAAATTTATTCGACTTTTTTGTAATTAAAATTTTTACTCCTCACTAGGTATATGCCATCATTTTTTAAAAAAGGGGAAATTTTCAAAAAACTTCTTTAAATTTTTTTATTTTAAATTTCACTCTCCACTAGGTATATGTCATTCAATATCCAAAAGTCGGAAATTTTTTGAAAAGTTTTTTGATTTTTTATTTTTAAATAGAATTGTATTAATTTTCTATACTTTTATATAACTTTTTGATATAATCTGTGTTAGACAAATAGTAAGTTGTCGCTGAGATTGAAGTCCGAAATTTGAACAAAAAATAATTTGGAGGTGAGTGTATGAGATATGCTCATCTTCTATTATGTCAATTAAATATTGTATAATATAGGTAGAGTTCTATATATTGTAAATCATCAAAAGAATGTAAGGAGGTAATTGTCATGAGAGAATTATTTGTTGAAAAAGTAATTGATTTTGCAGAAGAGTTTTTAGACAATAATCAAAGTGTAAAATTAAAAGAGATACTTACAGAAATATTTTTAAATTATCACATTGAAATATTAGAACAAAACCAAAAACAAGAAACACAAAAGAATAATACAGATATATTAAATAAATTCATATCATCTAAAGAAATTGAAGGTTGTTCAACTAGAACTTTAAATTACTATAAAGATAATATAACCAAAATGCTAGATACAATAAATCTTCCAATAAACGAAATTACTACTGAAATATTAAGAAGCTATTTAGCAGATTATAAAAGTAATTCAAATGCAGGTATGGTAACAATAGACAATATAAGAAGAACATTATCAAGTTTCTTTGCTTGGTTGGAAAATGAAGATTATATTGTTAAAAGTCCAGTCAGAAGGATTTATAAAGTAAAAGCAACTAAAAAAGTTAAAGAAACACTTACAGATGAGAATTTAGAAAAGTTACGAGATACTTGCTCAAATGTAAGAGATTTAGCAATACTAGAACTATTAATTTCAACTGGCATGAGGGTGGGAGAACTTACTAGATTAAACATATCAGACATAAATTTTCAAGAAAGAAGTTGTATTGTTTTAGGAAAAGGAAACTCTGAAAGAGAAGTGTACTTTAGTGCAAAAAGTAAAATGTATATAAAGAAATATTTGGAGACAAGAACAGATAACAACGAAACATTATTTGTATCACTTATAAGACCTTATAACAGATTAGGAATATCAGGAATTGAAATTGCTATTAGAAATTTAGGAAGAGAAGCAAATATAAATAAAGTGCATCCACATAAATTTAGAAGAACAATGGCAACTATGGCTATTGATAAAGGTATGCCAATTGAACAAGTACAAAAGTTATTAGGACATATTAAAATAGACACTACAATGGAATATGCAATGGTAAATCAAAATAATGTAAAAAATTCACATAGAAAATATATTACATAAATTTAACTAAAAATATTGACACATCAATTATTCTATTATAAAATACAAACAACAGTTCTGAAATAAAATATGAGGTGATTAGTATTGAACAGTATAGAAAATTTAAAAGATTTAATAATATACCAAAGTCAAAATAACGAAAATATATCTGTTGAAGTTTTATATAATGAAGAAGATTTTTGGTTAACTCAAAAGTCAATGTCAAAATTATTTAATGTGGTAGAAAATAATATAACATATCATTTACAAAATATATTTAAAACAAGAGAATTAGAGCAAGATTCAGTTACTCAAAAAATTAGAGTAACTGCTTCAGATGGGAAAAAATATAATACAAATTTTTACAGTTTAGATGCAATTATAGCAGTTGGTTATAGAGTAAATTCAAAAGAAGCAACTGATTTTAGAATATGGGCAACAAAAACATTGAAAGAGTATATAAAAAAAGGGTTTGTTGTTAATAGTGAAATGCTAAAAAATGGACCTAAATTTGGAAAAGATTACTTTGATGAATTATTAGTTAAGATAAAGGAAATTAGAGCAAGTGAAAGAAGATTTTATCAAAAGATAACTGATATATACAAAG
>CAPBNZ010000067.1 GCA_948585895.1 uncultured Clostridia bacterium
TTGTTGTTTTTCTAATTTTGAATCATCTTGCAATATTTTCATAGCAACACTTTGGCATAACTTCAATATTGGTATATCTTCAAACAAATTAGCAATTTTAAATTCTGGTAATCCATGTTGCATTGTTCCAAAAAAATCTCCCGCTCCTCTTAATGCTAAATCCTTTTCTGATATAATAAATCCATCATTTGTACTACACATTACCTGCATTCTTTCTTTTACTGTTTGACCTTTTCCTTCATATTTCAACACACAATAGGATTGATACTCTCCTCTTCCTACTCTCCCTCTTAATTGATGCAATGCTGCTAGACCAAACCTATCAGCATTTTCAATTACCATAACATTAGCATTGGGTACATCAACCCCAACTTCTATTACTGTTGTAGATATTAATATATCGATTGCTCCCATTTTAAATCTTTCCATAATATCATCTTTTTCCTTTTGCTTCATTTTTCCATGAATATACTCAATTTTGTATTGTGGAAAAATCTCTTTTTGATAGGTATCATAAAGCTCTTGTACTGATTTCAAATCCAGCTCCTCATTTTCCTCTACTAATGGACAAACAATATAAGCTTGTCGACCTTCTTGTATTTGCTTTTTTATAAAAATATTTATTCTTTCTGTCATGTTTCTTCGAACAGCAAAAGTTTCCACTTTTTTTCTATTTGGTGGTAATTCATCAATAATAGAAATGTCTAAATCTCCATATAGAATTAAAGCTAATGTTCTTGGTATTGGTGTCGCAGTCATAACTAGCACGTCTGGATTTTTTCCTTTCTCTGCTATTTTTGTTCTCTGCTTTACACCAAATCTATGTTGCTCATCAGTTACTACTAAACCTAAATTACTAAATGTTACATTCTCCTCTATAATAGCATGGGTTCCAACTAAAATATCTATATCACCATTTGCTAATTTTTCTAACAATTCCTGTTTTCTTTTCTTGGAAATTCCAGAAATTAATAATTCACATTTAATATCTAACGTTTTCAAAATCTTTTGAAAATTTTCTAAATGTTGCGTTGCTAGTATAGCAGTTGGTGCCATAATTGTTGCTTGATAACCGCTTTTAACTGCTTTATAGGCTGCACATATAGCAACCACTGTTTTTCCAGAACCAACATCTCCTTGTAATAATCGGTTCATTGGTCTTTTTTCTTCCATATTATTTTCAATTTCTTCCAATACTTTAATTTGAGCTTTTGTTAATGTAAATGGTAATTGATTGATTACCTCTGATATTTTCACATTTCTATCAAATTGTATTCCGTCCTTATCCTTTAAATACTTATTTTTTAACTCTAATAAGGCTAGTTGTGTAGATAATAACTCCTCAAAAACTAACCTTTTTCTTGCTCTGTTGAAATCTTCAAATTGCTTTGGAAAATGAATTGCTTTAATTGCTTCATTGACACCCTCTAATGCATATTCTTCTAATAAATACTTTGGCAAAGTTTCTTCTAACTTTCCTTCTATTTCTTCTAGTCCATTTTGTATAATTTTTCTTAGTACATTTTGTGACAATTGATATGTTAATGGATATAAAGGAACAATTTTTCCTGTATTGAGATTCTTTTCCTTTTCATCAAATACAGGTGATGTCATTGTTATTTTTCCAAATTGATTCGCAATTTTTCCATAAAATTTATATTTTCTTCCTACTTCAAATTTATTTTTTAAGTAACTTTGATTAAACCATATCATTTCACAACTTCCTGTTTCATCTTTAACTAATAGCTTTTGCATTGTTTTTCCTCTTAGTCGTACTTCTGATAATTTTCCACAAGCAATTACTTCAATTAACGCTTCCTCTCCATTACTACATTCTATTATATTTTTAGGTACACTTCTATCTTCATAATTCCTTGGATAGTATGTAATTAAATCTTTTAATGTAAAAATTCCTAACTTGTTTAATAATTGAACTCGACTTGGTCCTACACCTTTTATATATTTTACATCTTTATTTAAATCCATCTTTTTTCTCCCTTTGTTTAAGTTTGCCAATGGTTACAGATTTAAAAATTTAAAGAGCAATTAAAAAATTCCAAGTTAATTCCATTTATTAAAATTTAAAATTTAGAATCATTGGTATTCAATTCTCAATAATTTAAAGTTTAAACTGTCTGCACTAACTAACTTAAAGTTTATTCCATAATATTGACCTTCCACTGCCTCTTTAATTGATGTACTATGTAAGTGACCATAATAGCATTTTTTTATTTCATATTTTTTCATTATTTTTATAAAATCATTGATTTCATTATTTAAAATATTATTTCTAGTAATTGGTGGATAATGAAGAAATACCAAAATTTCTTTTTCTTTTCTTTGTTTTAATTGGTAGGCCTGTTGTAAGGATAATTCTAGTCTCGTAACTTCTCTTCTTAATAATTTTTTATCCTCTTCTTCATTTTGCCCCCATCCTCTTGTTCCTGCAATAATGTAACTATCGAATTCATAAGCTGTGTTATAAACAAAATCTATATTCATAAAATTGTTTTCTTGTAGAAATTTTCTCATACTGGTTAAAGTTGTCCACCAATAATCATGATTTCCTTTTAACAATAATTTCTTCCCTGGTAGTGCATTTATGTAAGAAAAGTCTTTATAGGTATCTTTTAGATAGGTAGACCATGAAAAATCACCTGGCAATACTACTAAGTCATTTTCTGTTACTTTTTCTATCCAATCGTTTTTAATTTTTTCTTCATGCCCTTTCCAATTTTCTCCGAATATACTCATTGGTTTATTTTCATGAAAAGATAAATGAAGATCACCTATTGTATAAATTGACATTTTCATCACCTTATTTCATTTAATTTTAAGTTTGGCACTGCATTTAAATCTAAAGTATGTATATTTCCTTCTACATAGTTATAATAACCCGCAGATGCTACCATAGCTGCATTATCAGTACATAATTTTAAATTTGGCATATATACTTTTATACCTTTATTTTCTAATGCTAAAAATTCACTCCTAATATAGGAATTACTAGATACTCCACCTGCTAATGCAATCGTTTTTATTCCTGTCTTTTGTATTGCTTTTTCTATGTTTTCCATTAGAGTTTCTGTTACTGTTTTTTGAAAACTAGCACATAAATCTGCTTTATTAACATTCGGATTATTATGATGCAAATTGATTACTGCAGTTTTTATACCACTAAAACTAAAATCTAATGTTTCATCCTCAAAATGCGTTTTAGGTAATTCTATATCAGGATTTCCTTGTTTTGCTAAATTATCTACCTTTGGACCTCCTGGATAGCCAAGCCCCACTACTCTTGCTACTTTATCAAAAGCTTCTCCGAATGGCATCATCTCTAGTTTTTCCTAATACTTCAAAAGTTGTATAAGATTTAACCTGTATAATTTGAGTATTTCCACCAGACATCATGACACACAAAAATGGTGGCTTTAATTCCTTGTAGGTAATATAATTAGCAGCAATATGTCCTTGAATATGATTTACACCCACTAAAGGAATTTGATTAGCAAATGCTAATGCCTTTGCATAAGACAATCCTACTAATAAAGCACCTACCAACCCTGGACCATAAGTTGGGGTAATAGCATCTATATCTTTTATCTTTACATTTGCTTCCTCTAGTGCCTTTTTGGTAACTCTGGAAATAGCCTCAATATGATTTCTTGAGGCTATTTCTGGTACAACACCACCATATTTTTCATGTATTGGTATTTGTGTATCTATGATATTAGAAAGAATCTCTCTACCATTTTTTACAATGGATACAGAAGTTTCATCACAACTAGACTCAATTCCGCATTGTTAAAATATCTTTTTCCATGTATTTTCTCCTTTAACCTGTCCCAAAAGTATCCAAAAATGGATACTTTGTGCCTGTCCCCAAACTAACCAAAAATGGCTTTGGATATTGCCATAATTCCTGATGTAACACCATTAATAGCTGGTGATATTATGACGCTTGCTATTCCTGTTATCCATATTACTACAAATATAATGTAAAATATTTGCTCATTATTTTTAAACCATTGTTTTGCATTATATGGTAAAAATGGCATTATAATTTTTGAACCATCTAATGGTGGTAATGGAATTAGGTTAAATATACCTAGTCCAATGTTAATCGATATGGCTGTTCCCATCATTAATTTTATAATATTTCCTACCGTAGATAGTAAAAATTCTATGCTAGCAAATTTTACGAATGCTTCATATCCTAATGCTAATAGAATCGCTAATAGAATATTAGTTAATGGTCCTGCTACTGATACAATTGCCTCGCCTTTTTCCATAGATATCTTTCTAGTATAATTAATAGGATTTACATGTACTGGCTTTCCCCATCCAAATCCTGCAAATAATAGCATTAGTGTTCCAATTGGGTCTAAGTGGTCAAGTGGATTCAGACTTAATCTACCTTCATTTTTAGCAGTATTGTCTCCCAGTTTATAAGCGGCAAATCCATGTGCAAATTCATGAAAAGTAATGGCTAATAATACACCTGGTACACTGACTAATAAAGCAAATAATGCCCCTGGATTTGTAATATATTGAGCAATTGTGGATAGTATCATAATTGCTATTATAATATATACCATTCTTTTGTCAAATGAAAAATTAAACATTTTAATCTCCTTTTTCCTATATTATATGGTTAATAATAAGTTTCCTCTATAGAGAAGAAAGCAAAATACCATTTATTTTGCTTTCATATCTATAAAATAGCAATGTAAACAACTTCTATTTTTACTATATATTAACCATCAAATTTATTAAAACTTGTTAAATATTGTTAAGTGGCTTCATTGTTGGAAATAGTAATACATCCCTAATTGATGCACTATCTGTTAATAGCATAATTAGCCTATCAATTCCAATCCCTAATCCCCCTGTTGGAGGCATTCCAATTTCTAGTGCTTGAATGAAGTCATCGTCCATCATTCCTGCTTCTTCATCTCCTGCTTCTCTTGCTTCTACTTGCTTTTTAAATCTTTCATATTGGTCAATTGGGTCATTTAATTCTGAAAAGGCATTTCCATATTCACGCCCACCTATGAAAACTTCAAATCTTTCTGTTAATCTTGAATCTTCTTTCTTTTTCTTAGCAAGTGGTGATATTTCAATTGGATAGTCATAAACGAAGGTTGGTTGTACTAATGTCTTTTCTACATATTCATCAAAAAACAAGCTAATAACATCACCTCTTGTTTCTTTCGTTTTATCTGGTATTTCTATGCTTCTTTCTTTGGCAAGAGCAACGGCTTGCTCATCTGTATTAATTTCATTAAAATCAACGCCTGTTACTTCTTTGATAGCATCTATCATACTAATTCTTTTCCATCCAGGTGTTAAATCAATTTCTTGTCCTTGATAATTTATTTTTGTGGTTCCTTTTACTTTGATTGCACATTTTGAAAATAACTCTTCTACCATATCCATCATGTCATGATAATTAGCATAGGCTTCATATAATTCAATTGTTGTAAATTCTGGATTATGTCGAATGTCCATTCCTTCATTCCTAAAGATTCTTCCCATTTCATATACTTTATCATATCCACCAACAATTAGTCTTTTTAGGTTTAATTCTGTAGCTATTCTTAAATACATATCAATATTTAAGGCATTATGATGGGTAATAAATGGCTTTGCTGTTGCTCCTCCAGATATTGTATTCAACATTGGTGTATCTACTTCTAAATATCCTTTTTCGTCTAATATTCTTCTTATTTCACTGATAATTTTGCTCCTCATTTCAAATGTCTTTTTTACTTCAGGATTCATAATTAAATCTACATATCTTTGACGATAACGTAAATCAACGTCTTTTAATCCATGGAATTTCTCAGGTAATGGTCTTAGTGATTTGGATAATAAAGTAACTTCTTTTGCATGGACTGAAATTTCTTCTGTTCTAGTTTTAAATACAAAACCAGTAATTCCAATAATATCTCCTATATCCCATGTTTTAAACGCTTTATAACTTTCTTCTCCTAAGTCATTGATACTTACATAACTTTGAATTTTTTCATTACTATCTTGTATTGTACAGAATGATGCTTTCCCCATAATTCTTTTTGCAATAATCCTTCCAGCAACAGTTACATCTTTTTGCTCAAATTGTTCATAGTTTGCTTTAATTTCTCCTGCTGTATCGGTTCTACAAAATTTTGTAATTTGATAGGGATCTTTTCCTTCTCGTTGTAATTCTGCTAATTTATCTCTTCTAATTTGCATTAGATGATTGATATCTAATTCTTCTGTTTCTGTATTATTTTGATTTTCTTGCATTGTTTTCTCTCCTCTTTTTTTATTTTTGTATATTATATAGCAAAAATTACTAAAAGTAAAGTTTGTTACAAAAATAATAGATTGCAACTTTAAGTTAACAACATGATATTGAATCGTTAGTCAGCCAAGACTACTCTAAATGAATATCCACCATAAGTTCCACCATTGGTAGAATAAGAGCAAAATATCCCCGCACTTGTTGCACTACTATACATACCTCCATATCGAAAGAATGGATTACTTTTATAAATAAAGTGAGAATAATCATAAAACCATGCTCTATCGCTACTTACCCAAACCTCTTTAATGGCATCTCCTGGTATACTTACTCTACCTACAGAAAAATTGCCATAGGAAGTACTTGTATTATTGTTATAGACAGTTATATATTTTGTACTACTTCCTCCTGTTATTGCAAAATGATTTCCATTACTATCTAAATAGGCACTATCTGTATAATAGGCTCCACTATAAGCACTATTAAAAGATGCTACATATTCATAAGCTCCTCCGCTTAAATCATAAACGCCATAGATATTTCCTGTACTACTTGCTAACATACCTGCTTCTGTATTATATGCATATGTAGTAGAATTACCTGCTACAATACTTTCTGCACTTCCCGTAATATAATTGTTACTGTTATTTATTGTTACTTCGTTTCTATTTCTCCCATATTGGCTATGTGTTAAATAAGCACAAGCACCCCATTCACTATTTTTCATTAAATGACTTTCTTTTTTCCTATCATAATGATAGGAATTTGTATAACAATTGGCTATATTAATATATCTCCAACTACTTACATTCGGCTTACTTACAATTTTTATTTTATCGTTTGTTGCTACATTTCCTATTGTACTACTGGATGTTTTAGTTGATATTCCATCTGTTTCCATACTCATTTCATATTTTGCTATCCAAAAACCTGCTAATTCACGGTTCCAACCGCCATTATCGAAACCGATTTGATGCGTCATTTCTGAAAGCTGGGTGGATAGTATATCCTGTATCTGCTACTGTTTGACTCGTTGGTATGAATTTTACTTCTATCTTTCCTGCATTGGTTTGACTTGCTGTTGTACTAGTAGGTTTGGTTATTTTGTATTCAAATCTTGGAATCCACACCCAATAGCTTCCATCTTTTGTTTTTGCATTGGCCCATTTACTCCCTTTTGTATCTTTACTATTATCACCTGCAACATATTGATACCAATTTTCCCACTCTTGTTGAGTATTTCTGGATGTTAGTATTTTTTCTTCTTTTGTATTATCCCAATAAACTGGTATCATATCTTCACTTAAGTTAGGTGTATTTACTTTCTTTGTATCATCATACCAAGAACCAATTGAAACAACTTGTGTTTCAGATTCAATCTTTTCATTTACTATTTTGATTTCGTATCTTCCTGCTTTATTGATAGAAAAACTCAAGTTTTCCTCTGTATTCCAATAACTTTGACCTAAAATTTGATATTTTACTTGCCATTTGTTAATATATCCTTCTTCATAGCTGATATTGGATATATCTACTTTCCATTTACTTTCTTCTTGTTTTATTACATTTACTTCAAAGGTTGGCTGTCCTTTATTTGGATTTTCATACTCAACATTATATAAATCATTTGGTAATTGATTTAATGTATAATATATTTCATTTTCATATTTTAATCCTTCATAACTTACTACACTTCTTTTTTCAATATTAACAAAAAAATCTTGTTCAATTCCTTCTATTCCTAATTTTTGAATTAAATTTTTATCCCAATACCTGAATCCCTCTGAAGATTCTATTTCTACCTTAGATTTTATTTGTTTAAATCTTTGATAAACGATTGAATCCTCATCTACTTTTTGCCCTATATCTAAAATAGTCTTTTCTTGTGTTCCCTTTTTTTCTTCTCCATAATAAATTATATCGCCGATTTGTATTGTATTATTTTCTTTATATTTTTGATAGATGGTATTTACCTGTGT
>CAPBNZ010000068.1 GCA_948585895.1 uncultured Clostridia bacterium
AATTATTTATATTATAAAATAAAAATGAAACAATAAAGGACTGTCCCTTTTGTTTCATTTATGATATTTCCACTTCATTGAAATTTTTTCTTGGTCTTTTTCTCGTTTAGAGGCAATAAAAGAAGGTCGATATTCTCTTTTCCAAATTGGTGGAAGTAAATATCCATTTCCTTTTGAATCAGTGGCAGGAGCAAATGGAGTAGTATAAGAAACACCAAAAGAACGTAAGCTACAAACAAGACTAATATAAATAAATAAGCCTAAAGCAATTCCTAAAAAACCAGCCATGAATCCAAGTAAAACAAAGGCGAAGCGAAAGTATCTTAAGTGGAATCCGAAAGAGAAATCAGGAATGGCAAAGGAAGCAATACCCGTTATAGCAACAATAATAATTAAAATAGGACTAACAATTCCAGCACTAACAGCAGCTTGGCCTAGAACTAAGGCTCCAACGATTCCGATGGTAGGACCAATGGCAGAAGGAACACGAAGCCCAGCTTCACGAATTAATTCAAAGGATACTTCCATTAATAAGATTTCCAAAATAATTGGAAAAGGCACGTTTTCTCTAGAACCTAGAATAGAATAGAGCAGACCAGTAGGAAGTATTTCCTGATGAAAACTGGTAATAGCTACATATAATCCGTGGAAGGAGTAAAGTGATAAAAGCTGCTAAAACTCGTAGACATCTTAGAAAATTAGCAAAGTCTACCTTCAAGTTGGTATCTTCAGGAGAAGTTAAGAAGTCAATTAAAATAGAAGGCATGATAATACTATAAGGTGTTCCATTAACAATGACAATAACACGACCTTTTAGCAGATATTTTGCAGCTTTATCAGGTCTTTCCGTAGAAAGCGTTTGGGGAATTCCCAAAGCATTGGAATCTACAAGTAATTGTTCTAATTCTCCAGCAGATAGTAAAGAATCTATTTCTAAATTGTTTAATCGATATTTTACTTCATTAATTAAATCAGAATTAGTAATATTTTTCATATAACAAACAGCACATTTAGTTTTGGTGATTTTTCCAACTTCTAAATTTTCAATAATTAAATTTTCATTATTAATAATTCTTCGAATTAAAGACGTATTTGTCCTAAGGTTTTCAACAAAAGCTTCATGAGGACCTTTAATGACAATTTCATTGTTAGGTTTATCAACACTTCTTTGTTTAAAACCTTTTACTTCAATATCAAAGGCAAGGTTTAGTGTATCTACAAATAATGCACAATTGCCGAGAGTTGATACCACTAGATACCTCATCAAAATCGGTTACTTCTTTAACAGCATTTTGAGGCATCAAACATCCCATTAAATAGTTAGGTAAATCGAATTTTTTTACTTTTCGAATGGTAATATTATTAGCAACAGCTTCAGAAATTACTTTAGTTTGTGAGCCATCATATAGGTTGTTTTTATTTCGCAACATTAAAGGCTCTAAAATAAATTTATCCATAATCTCAGAATCTACCATTCCATCAATATAAATTAAAAAGGCATTATATTGTTTGCCTCTTGCATTAATTGTAAATTCTCTTAATATGATATCACTATTAATAAGCAGGTTATATTTTGTTCGCATATATTCGATATTGACATTAAGACTGGGAAAGATGTTTACTTTTTCCTGAGGCATAGATGATGTTATTTGATTTAAGGTAGAAGTTTGGGTATCTTCTGGTAGGCTAAAGTTGTATTCTAATGGTGGTGTATAACAAAACATAGAGTTAATTAAATCTTTAAAACTCATAACTTTCTCCTAATTTCTAGTATTATTTTGATATTAGTATTTCTAAAAAAATACAAAATATACTAATTTTAATATAAAAAGTAAGAAAGACATTGCTAGACTTTTTTGGCTTGATATGATACAATAAAAAAGAAAGAGAGACAAAGGAGAAACGATATGAAGAGTAAATTTGCAACTTTAATGATGTCAATAATCATTTTGTTAATTGTTGCTGTTTTCGGATTATTTGTAGTTATTTTGTGGGATGAGTTAATGTCAATACAGACATTTGTACAACCAGAAAATGTAAAAACGGTTATTTCAGAAAATAAAGAAACGATAGAAAAAGATAGGAAAGCACCAGAAATTTTAGAGAACCCATTTGACGATATAGAAGATGGGAATCGACAAACCAATGAAGTTAATACTTCCAATGTAACAGTAAATAAATATTTCTATAATCAGTTAGAAGAATATTCGAAAATAATATACCAAACTTTTGAAAATAATAAGGAAGATATGAAAACAGGAACACATAAAGTAGAATTAGGAGATTCTTTTACTTCTTTATTAGAGAAAAGCGATGGACAAGAGCAATTAGGAAGATACTATCAATCAGCTATTGAAGCTTATACTTATGATAATCCAGATGTATTTTATTTAAGTCCTAATAAAATGTATTTAAATATCGAAACAACCACAAGAGGAAGAAAGATTACGTATTATGTCTATATAAACAATGGAAATGAGGAAAATTATTTAATTGAGGAATTTTCTTCCAAAGAACAAATAGACAATGCAATTGCTCAAATTGAGCAAATTAGAAATCAGATATTACAAAATAAAAAATCAAATACTTATGATACTATCAAAATGGTACATGATTATTTAGTGGAAAATATAGAGTATGATACAACGATTTCGAAAGGAAATATTTATAATATTTATGGAGCTATGATTAAGAAAGAAGCGGTGTGTGAAGGCTATGCAAGAAGTTTTAAATATTTAATGGATTCATTTGGAATACCATGTACGATAGTAATTGGGAAAGGAACAAATTCAGAAGGAAAAACAGAAAACCATGCATGGAATTATGTGCAACTTGGTGGTAAGTGGTATGCATTGGACAGCACTTGGGATGACCCAATATCTACAACAGGGGTAGTAAGTGAAGCTTCTAAATACCGTTATTTTCTAAAAGGTTCAAAGGATATTATGAAAGATCATACACCAAGTGGACAATTTACAGAAGGTGGAAAAACCTTTCGTTATCCAGAATTAAGTATATCGAATTATGAATAAAATTGGGAAAAGACGAAGTTTTAAAAAATTCTTCGTCTTTTTTGAAACTTTTTTTTTAAGAGTAACATCTATTAGAATAAAAGGATTGTCCTTTAATCTAAATAGCAAGGAGGAAGAAATGGAAGAGTTAATAGAAAAAGCAAAAAATGGAGACAAAGAAGCATTTACTAATCTTATACTAGAAAATCAAAGGAAGTTGTATAAAATAGCAAAAGCAAGACTGAAACATGAAGAAGACATAGAAGACTCAATACAAGAAACGATGTTACGATTGTATACAAAATTGCCCAAATTAAAAGATAATACCAAATTTAATATATGGTTGTATAAAATCTTAATTAATCAATGTAATGAGAAATATCGAAGAAATAAAATTTCTTTTGTTTCATTAGAAGCAGTTAGCAATCAGAAAGCTTGTGTGAATGACATAAATTTAGAGGACAAGTTAGACTATCAAAAAGTATTAGAAATGTTTTCGAATCAAGATAAAATAATTCTTTTACTCTATTATAGTAATGGTTATACTACAAAGCAAATAGCTGAAATTTTAAATAAGAATGAAAATACAATAAAAACTAAATTAAGAAGGATGAGAGAAAAAATTAAGAAGAATTGGAAAAGGGGGAATAAAAAATGGATGAATTAGATAAAACATTAAGAAGTATATTCGCAGAGGAAAATAAGATACCAGAGCAATTTACAAGAACAATTCAAAAAACAATGAAAAATGAGAAAAAACAAATAAATAACATAAAACATTTAAAATGGATAAATGTAGTCGCTATTTTACTGATTGTAGTTTTAATGGGTGTTATGACACCTAACATTTATGCACAAATCAAATGGAATATTGAATATAAAGAGTTTGAAAATAGACCAATAGAATATGGAATGGCAAGCATTAAACAAGCAATGGAGGAAGGGTATGAGGAAAATATTGATATGGAATATGTATATCATGCTAATATTGGAGTAAGATTAGAATCTTTAATGATAACAGATGAATTTTTTAGTATGAATGTAGATTTTGTTTTTCCAAAAGAAACACCAATTCATACAGAAAGCTTTAGTTATGATTATGCGGTTTATGATGAAGACAAAAATGTATATGGTATATTTGAAGGTGGACTAGCAGATAGAAAAGATAGAATGAAACCCCAATATTGGAAAAAGCTTTATCAAGAGGAAAACATAGCTTATGCAAAAAAAGATATTTTTCCTTCACAAATTGCAGATTCTGTGGTAGGGGCAAAGGTAATTACGTCAAAAGAAGGAAATATAATAGCACAAGCAAGCATGACAACACCAATTGCATTTCCTAAAAGTAAGAAATTGTATATCAGAATTTTTAATATTGGATATACAATGTTTGAATATAATGAAGAAAATCCACATATGTCACTATCAGAGCAGTTTAAGTTGACAGAAGGGGAATGGAAACTAGAAATAGAAGTACCAGAGAGTTTTTACCAAAGAGAAAGCATTTCACTTAAATTAAAGGAACAAGTAGAAGGATTTGAACTGAAAAATTTAAGGGTAACAGAGACAGGTACAAATATTATCTTTAAATTAAATGGATTTTTGGATTTAGTTATGGCAGGAAGAGATATGGATTCAGAAGAATTTAAGCAAAAAATGGATGAAGCAATTTATATAACAGATGAAAGGGGAAAAAGATATAGTTATCTAAACCATGAAAATGGAACCTACAAGGATGGAACATATCAGGCTAAATTTGATATTAATAAAAAGGATTTAGATAAAAAGTTTTATATCCATTTTACCATAAATAATGTGAAACACAAAGTAGAATTAATTGATTAAGATAATATTTTGCATAATGTTAACAAATTCTAAAAGGAAAGCCATAATCATTTCCCAAATAGGACTTTTTTATGGCTTTTACTTAAGAATTTAGTAAACTATTCTAGTCTCATTTGTCATTTGTGTGAAATAGAGAAAGGTTAGTTTGCCCTAAACTTTACACAATAAGGTTTTCTAATGTAAGGCTTAGGAACAAAATTTTTAATTAGACTTATAAAATAATACAAATTAAACCACCACTGCCTTCATTTACAATACGTTCTAAAGTTTCTTGTAATTTACATTGAGCATCTTCAGGCATCTTAGAAAGTTTTGTTTGTAAGCCTTCATTCACTAATTCATGCAAACTTTTTCCAAAGATATTAGATTTCCAAATTTCTTTTGGATTGCTATCAAATTCAGAAAGTAAGTAATTAACTAATTCCTCAGATTGTTTCTCAGATCCTACAATAGGAGAAACTTCAGTTTCTACACAAGTTTTTATCAGATGAATAGATGGTGCTTTTGCTTTTAGTTTTACACCAAAACGCGAACCTTGCTTAATCATTTCAGGCTCTTCTAATTCTAAATCATCAATGCTTGGTGTTACAATGCCATAACCTTTAGCTTCAACTTCTTCTAAAGCATAAGCAATTCGATCATATTTCTTTTTTGTTTTAGACAAATCAGAAATAATACTAAATAGATCACCTTCATTTGTAACATCCACATTAGTAATTTCAGAAAGAATCTGATAGAACAATTCTTCTTTTAATGTAATTTCAACATTGACATTACCATCTCCTAAGCGAATATCTTCTATAGAAGATTTAGAAATAATTTCAGTTTGTTTTATTTTATCCACACAACCAGAAACATCTTTTAATACAGCAACATTTTCAAAAGCATTTTGTATTTCATTATATAATTCTGTTTTTAAAGCATGATTACTATCTAAACCATCAATCCAACGAGGAAATTTAATACAAATTTGTTCTACTGGAAATTCGTATAAAACTTTGGAAAACATAGTATTGAGATCTTCAATCGTTAAATATTCACAATTGATAGGCATGACTGTAGTGTTATATTTTTTCGTTAGTTTATCAGCTAATTCTTTTGTATAACTAGAGTTAGGGTCATCTGAATTTAATAGAATAATAAAAGGTTTATTAAGAGCTTTTAATTCGTTTACCACTCTTTCTTCAGCTTGTATATAATCTTCTCTTGGAATATCTGTCACAGAACCATCTGTTGTAACTAAAATTCCAATTGTAGAATGTTCATCAATTACCTTTTTGGTTCCGATTTCAGCGGCTTTTTCAAAAGGAATTTCTTCTTCAGACCAAGGAGTTTTTACCATACGAGGCATATCATCCTCTAAATAGCCAATTGCATTATCTACTAAATAGCCAACACAATCTACTAATCTAGTCTTAAATTTTAAATTATTTTCTAATGTAATTTCAATGGCTTCATTTGGAATGAATTTTGGTTCAGTGGTCATAATTGTTTTTCCACTAGCACTTTGAGGAAGTTCATCCTTAGCTCTTTCTTTTTTATAGTCGTTATCAATATTAGGGATAACTAATAAATCCATAAATCTTTTAATAAAAGTAGATTTACCAGTTCTGACAGGTCCCACCACTCCCACATAGATGTCACCATCTGTCCTTTTTGCGATGTCTTCATACAATCTTGTATTTTCCATCTATATACCTCCTTAACTTTTAAATCAAAATGTTTGTACAAATTACTTTAGTTAATATATATGGAGTATTTTTTAGAATATGACAAGTTTAAAGCAAAAACTTGATAAATAGAAGCCAATGTGATAAAATTACATATAATATACCAAATGTTTAAACAAAATGGAGAGGGATGGAAAGAATGGATAGAATACAAGATACAGTACAACTACTAAAGACTTATAATCAAAACCATGTTATAAAATTATTGAATCAATTGAAAGGAAAACAAAGAGAAGAATTAATTGAACAGATAAATAAAATTGATTTCCACCAAATTATGGAGTTATATGATAGTACCAAAAAAGAGATTGAAATAAGAGAAAATAAAATAGAGAATATAGCTTATTTAGATAAAGCAAAGTTATCAAAAGAAAAGATTGAAGAATTGGATGCCTTAGGAGAATGTGTTATTAGAAAGGGAGAATATGCGGTAGTTACTATGGCAGGAGGGCAAGGAAGTAGACTTCGGTCATAATGGACCCAAAGGAACATTTAAATTAGATGTATATGGAAAAGGGAAATACCTATTTGAAATATTAGTAGAAAATCTAAAAGAAGCCAATAAAAAATACGAAGCTATAATTCCTTGGTATATTATGACAAGTAAAGAAAATCATGAAGAAACAGTAGCCTTTTTAGAAAAAAATAATTATTTTGGATATGATAAGAAAAGTATAACAATATTTACACAAAGTGAATTACCATTAGTAGATACAGAAGGAAAGTTTTTAATTAGTAAAGAAAATAAAATAAAAGAAGCATCAGATGGAAATGGAGGAACCTATGCATCGCTAAGAAAGAGTGGATGTTTAGCCGAGATGAAAGAAAAGGGGATAAAATGGGTATTTATTGGAAGTGTAGATAATGTATTACTAAAAATGGTAGATTTAACATTACTTGGAATGGCTATCAAACAAGAGGTACAAATTGCTTCTAAATCAGTAGTAAAAAACAATCCAGATGAAAGAGTAGGCGTATTTTGCAAAATGAATGGACATCCAAAAGTAATTGAATATACAGAATTACCACAAGAAATGGCACAAGAAATAGATGAAGATGGAGAATTAAAATATGGAGAGTCACATATTATGTGTAATTTATATACCATAGATGCAATTGAAAAAATCAGTAAAGAGCATCTAATGTATCATAGTGCATTCAAAAAAAATACATATGTAGACGAAAAAGGAAGAGAAATTATACCAAAAGAACCAAATTCTTATAAATTTGAATCGTTCATATTTGATGCTTTTGAATTTTTTGATGATATAGCTATCTTAAGAGGAAAAAGAGAAGATGACTTTGCACCGGTAAAAAATAGAGAGGGTGTAGATAGTCCAAAAACAGCAAAAGAATTATATGAAAAGTTTTGGAATCGATAATATCTTAGGGGCTTTGGACATTTTGTTCCATTTAAGATTTATCCTCTTTTACAAGATAATGTATAGATAGGATTATTTCTCATTTTATGAATTTCGAAAGGAAATGTCTCTATAAGACGATAGAAAGGAAGAAAAAGATGGAAGAATGTAAAGTTTGTAATTTATATAATTTGTAATTAAAATAAGAATGGATAAAAACACCATCACAGGTCTCGTTCTGATAGGTATATTATTGGTAGGATTCAGTTTTTTGAGCCGTCCAAGCGAGGAACAGATAGCTGCGCA
>CAPBNZ010000069.1:0-4380 GCA_948585895.1 uncultured Clostridia bacterium
AAATATGGAAAAAATTATTTATAAAAATATTAAATAGTACATTGAAAATTGAATAGTTTATCAGACGAAACGCAGTAAAATTTAAAAAAGTGTTGATTTTTTAGTAAAATTCTAGTATAATACTATTAAGAATTAAGAGAGAAAATAAGTAATCCTACTTGTTATTCTCATCCTGCTTAATTCAAAAAGTATTTTAAAATAGTTGTTCACAATAGTGGCACAAAAAAAGACTAGAGTTGCACCTCTAGTCTTTTGCTTTAGTCGAACATTTTCAATATCTTGTAAATGAGTACTAAAACAGAAACTTTTATAAGTACTTTAAAAAAATTGTTGCCCACTAATAGTTCACCTCCTTTATGGAAGGCAGGCACAAATAGATTATACAACAAAAAATGATATAAAACAATGCTCAAATAATAAAAAAATAAAATGATAAAATACAGTAAAATCAACACTTACAAAAGATTGTAAAAAATATTTTAAAAAGTTTTAAAAAAATATTGACAACATGGTAACGTTATGATAATATATACTCAGTTCAAAGGAAAGGAGGTAAAGTCCTATGCTAGAACTAATAAAAAAAGTGCTTGCCGACAGCAAAATCAAACAAGCACAAGTTCGTAGAATAGATAATAATCATAAGAATATTAATCTAATTCTACAAGGACTAAAGAGTAGGAGGTATTAAAACCTCACTCCCTCTCTTTGATAAAGTATATATCATAAAATGTACATTTTGTCAAGGAGAGGGGGCTTTCGAGTATATGGATGAAAGAAAGTTGAATGTTATTTTTAATAAAAGTGGAAGCGGTTCAATTACTCCAAAATTAAATATTCCAATGAGTTGGATTAAAAGTATGGGAGTAAGCAAAGAAGACAGAGAAGTAATTGCAATATTTGATGAAGAGAAACAAGAAATAATAATCAAAAAACAAAAATAGATATAGTGTCAGCGTCTGGTAAACTATGAACACTATATCGTACACGAACTACTTGAAAAGTAATTCTATATACAATTATAGCATATAGAATACCTACTTTTCAAGTGGTCTGTCGAAGATATTTGAAAGGTAGGTATTTTTATATGAAAAATTTAATAAAAGCAAGTATTTTAATTTTTATAATTATCGTTTTGGTAATATTAGCAGATGCAATATCAAATTTAATAACAACAGACATACTTATAAAATGTGTCTATTTCGCATCAGGATTAGCAGGAATTTATTTTTGGAAGGCAGGTAGATAATTTTATGAATAATGAAGAATTAATGGCTGAAAATGTCAAATTAAAAGAAAGGGTACAAGAATTAGAATTATTACTAAAAAGAAAAAGTGGCGGAAGTTCAAGAGCTTATAATGAAATAAGAGTAATGATAATAAGCAAAGTAAATAAAGAAGTGGAAATTGATAATGTAAATGGGCAAAAAAAAGAATGACAAGACAAGCAGCAGAAAAACAAATAATGAGTGACCTTAAATGGGATTTACGAATACGTAAAGTTAGTGATTTTAGAGATGAACATATAGAGAAGGCAAAAGAATATATAGACAACTATGTAATACCAGAAGAGCTAAAAAAATCAAAGTACAGTAAATATAATTAACAACAAGGGATTGGACTTAAAGTTTAATCCCTTATATTTTACAAAAACAAAGGAGAATTACCATGGAAGAAAAAAAGAGGTATTGGTTAAAGTTAGATAAAAACTTTTTGAAAAATTCACAAATGAAAGTTTTAAAAAGTATGCCAAACGGAAAAGATTACATAATATTCTACTTATCTTTAATGCTGGAAAGCGTTGAAACTGTTGGACATCTAAGATTTACTAGTTTAGTTCCGTACAATGACGAAATGTTGGCAGCAATTACAGAGACTAATATAGATATAGTGAGA
Source organism: uncultured Clostridia bacterium (assembly GCA_948585895.1). Lineage (GTDB taxonomy): Bacteria > Bacillota > Clostridia > TANB77 > CAG-508 > CAG-269. The sequence continues at coordinate 1,894 of CAPBNZ010000069.1, forward strand.
AGTGCAGTGAAAATATTTTGTGAATTAGGATTGATGCAAATTTTTGACGATGGAACAATCTTTATGCCAGCTGTTCCAAAAATGACAGGTAAAGAAAGCGAAAGCGCTGAAAGAGTAAGAGAATATAGGAAAAGATTGAAACAAAAAGAAGATGCAAAATTGTTACAATGTAACAATGAAGTAACAAAATGTAACGACAATAAAGAGAAAGATAAAGATAAAGATAAAGAAACTAATATACATAGTAATATAGAGCAAAAACAAATTTTGCTTGATTATTTTGAAAAGATATGGAAGGAATACCCTAATAAAAAACGGAAAAGCTAAAGCAGAAGAATACTTCTTAAAATTTACTACAACAGGAAGAAAGATAAATGGAAAGAATGTAAAACTAACACACATTCAAATTTGGAATGCAGTTTGTAAATACAAAAATGAATGTAAAAAACATAAAATTGAACAACAATATATAAAACACGGAGATACATTCTTTAACAAAGCAATCATAGATTATGTTGAAGAAGAAAAAAAGACAAAGCAGAAAAGAGAATATAAAGTAATAGAAATGACAGAAGAAGAATATTTAAAAAGAATTAAGGAAGAAGGGAAAAGATATGATTAACGAAGAGGTTGAAAGAGCTATATTATACTATATTGTTTTTGAACATTTAGATTTTGATATTACAGAAAAGGATTTTATTAATTTAAAAAATAAAAAAATAATAAGAGTAATCAATGAATTAAAAGCTAAAAAAGAAAAAATTACAATGCTAACAATAGATAATAAAATAAATGATAAACAAGGCAAATGGCTAGAATATTTAAGTGAGTTAGGAGAATACATAAGAACAGAAAAACCAGAAACAGCGTATAAAATCTTAAAAGATAATACTAAAAAAAGAGAATTATATGAACTATGCAAAAAAATAGCAAAAGAAATAATGGAAATTGAAGACATAGATTTATACATAGAAAAGATAATTTCAAATTTACAGAAGATACAATTTCAAACACAACAAGAAGAGAATTTTATACAAAATGTAACTAATACAGCAGAAAAGATTGAAGCAAACATAAGAAAAAAAGAAAATTGCGATTTACACACAGGTTTTTTTGATTTAGATACATTAACAGACGGACTACACAAAGGAGAATTAACAATAATCGGTGCAAGACCACGGAGTCGGAAAGACTACCTTTTCCTTGCAAATAGCAGACAAGATTGCGAGCAAGAATAAAAATGTAGCATATGTAAGTTTAGAAATGTCAGGAGAACAAATAATTCAAAAAATAATAGCTAAAAGAACAAGAGTAAATTCAAGAAAAATAAGAAATGGAGATTTAACAGAAGACGAAATTGAAAAAATAGGATTAGCATGCGGAGAAATAAGCGAATTGCCGATGAATATATTGACAAAGGCAAATACTATACAAAAAATAGAAATGGAAACAAGAAGAATGAAAAATAGAGACAAATTAGACTTGCTAATAATAGACTACTTACAATTAGTGAGAAATGCAGGAAATTTTAATAGTAGAGAGCAAGAAGTAGCAGACATATCAAGAACATTAAAGTTACTAAGTTTAGAGTTAGAGATTCCGATTATTGCACTTTGTCAGCTAAATAGAAATGCAAGTAGGAATGAGCCGACATTAGCAGACATAAGAGAGAGTGGTTCAATAGAACAAGATGCAGACAATGTGATTTTCTTATATCAAGAAGATGAAGAAAACAATATAGTAACAGTAGATTTACAAAAACAAAGGGCAGGGAATACAGGAAAATCAAGGTTAAAATTCAATAAAAGCAATAGTCAATTTGTAAACATAGAGAGGTAAACATATGAAAAAAGTAATAAACGAAACAGACATAAGAAAATCAAATAATTTAGAAAGATGTAAATTAATTTTAGCAATAATAAAAGGACAAGTAGTATACACACAAGATATAAAACACATTAAAGGAGTGTGAATTATGAACGTTATTACAAAACAAACAAGAAAAGAAAGCTATGAAAAGATAAAACTAAAAAAGAAATGCAAATTAATATATGAGCAATTAGAAAGCGGAGAATATACAGCAAGAGAATTATCTAAAAAGATGTACAACACTAAAGATGAAGAAGGTAATAGATTGTTGAGAACGGCAGAGAGACAGGAAACTGCTCCTCGTTTAACAGAATTAGTAAATTTAGATTTAGTAGAAGTAGTTAAGAAGAAATATGATGAAGAAAGCGGATGCAGTGTAGCAGTTTATAAAAGAAAAGGAGAGAATTAATATGTTAAAAATATTTAAAAATATAAAAAAGAAAACTGAGAAAGAAATACAAAGATATACAAAAGAAAATATGAATGAATTATCAAGAATTATAAATAGACCACGAGAGGGCGAAATAGTAAAATTAGAAAATATAAAAATACAGAAAAAATTTAAAAATCCTAATTGGAGAAAAATAAAGGATAGAAAAGAATATTATGAAAAACACA
>CAPBNZ010000069.1:4390-8246 GCA_948585895.1 uncultured Clostridia bacterium
GGAATTTCTGTTAATGTAAAACAAGTTTCATCATCTAATTATATACAAGTTTTAAATAATAAAAATTATCTGATAGACGGATATACAACATATCTATTAGCAAAAGAAATGAAATTTGATTATATAACAGTGCTAAGAGAGCAATAAAATTAGAAAAGGCAATAAATAAAGCCTCTGGATAGGCTATACAAGGTGTCGTAGACAAAAAATTTTGACTACTAGATTTATAAAGAGTTAAATATTAAATTAAATAAATTATAACATAAAATTAACATAAAGTCGAAAATTATTGGAGGGGAAATAAAGTGGAAAAAAATATAGAAACGAAAATGTACGACTTATGGAATTTATTAGATGATATAAGTTGGGACATATCAGAAGCAAAACAAAGCTTAGAAACTTTAGAAATAGATTTAAAAGAAAAAGAAAAAAATAGCATAAAGGATGTACAAAATCTAAAACGAGAGTTAAAACGAGACGGATTATATTCAGACAAACTAGAAGACTTCTTAGAAAATTATATGAAATATTATAACAAATAGAAAGCCATACTACATTAAAAGAAGGTGTAGTATGCAAGACAAAGAAATAATACAAAAATGGAAACAAGGCTTAAGTAAAGAGCAATTAGCAAAGCAATACAAAAGACAATACAACATGCAAATATCAATAATAAGAGCAGAAGTTAGAAATAGACATAGTCGGAAAATTGATAACAAACAAAGAGGCTTTAAGCAAAGTAGAGCAAGTAATATATAAATATTTAAAGAGGAAGTGAGAAAAGTGGATAATGATAAAATATTAGATTTGATATTATTCTTAAAAGATAAAGAATATAGAATAGAGAATGATGAACAAATAATAGTGTGGCTAGATTTTGATGAAATACAGGAATTTACAGATATATTTGGATATGACGAATTTTGCGAAGGCGGAAAAGATGTAACATTATTAAGCGAAAGTATAGCATTTAATTTATATGATTTTATAGACGGAATAGGAGAAGAAACAGAATACATAGTAAAGAAGTTAAAAGAATATGAAACGGAGTAAACGCTAGAGAGGAAGTGAGAAGATGAAAATAATAGATATTTTAAATAAAAAAGCTAACAAAACTTTAGAAGACGCATTTAAGTTTTGTTATAAAAATGAAGTTTATAAGTATGATAAAAAAACAGATAAAATTTTAAAAGGCGACAGTATTTTAGGTAGACAGTTTGAAGGCATGTATATATTAGAAAGTCATTTAAATGAAGAAGTATGGCTATTTCAAGAAAAAGCAGTAGAAAGAAATGAAAAATTACAAAAGAATGAAGAAATAGAAGAATTTACAAGCATAGTAGAAAGTTATCATAATAAAGATACTACATGTCAATATTGCAATGAACAAACAAGGAAAATAAACGAACTAGTAAGAGCAGTAAACAAACTAAATAAAGAAAGAGAGGAAAAGTAGAATGAGAGTAATACATATAGTTGATAAAAAAGAAAATTTTGAGAGGTATATAAATATAGATACAATCAAGAACAACATAATTGAACACGAAGTAATAAATAAAGAAGCGGATATATAGTAAAGAAGTTAAAGGAAAATAATATAAGATAGAGGAGCGATAGAAATGTTAGAAGATAATGCAAGAGCAACATTAGAATTTGTAAGCCAATATAGAACGAAGAATGATAAATATACACTAAAGGCACTTGATGCAATAAAAATTATGTTAGAAGCTAATAAAAGAATGGGAAAACAAATAGCCTATGGCTAGAAATAAGAAAGAGGTGGGAAGATGGAAGATATAATAAAGTTATTATTTGCTATTGGAATACCACTTATATGTATATGGGGAGCAAATGGGTGCTATGAAATAATGGAAGGAAATGATAAAAAGATGAAAAGATATAAAACAAAATTAGGAAGAATAATAAACTTTATAAAAAATGAAAATAAATTTGAATTTGGAGATATGGTAAGAATACTACCATTAAATAAAGATTTAGGAACAGAAAATTTTTATGCAAAATACATAGGACTTTTAGGAATTGTAACATCTATATCTTATGACAAAAAAGATTGCGTTTTTGGTGTTAAGTTTGAAGATGGTAACAGAATTGATTTTAGAGCAAGCGAATTAGAAAAGATACAACCCGAAAATCCATTAAGATATAAAAAATTAAATATAGAATATTAGGAGAGTGATTTTAAGGAAAAAAGAAATGAAAAAAGACTTAAAAAGATATAGGACATTAGAAGAAGCAACAAAAGATGAAGAATATCAGTTAGCTTACAGCATGATATCAGACTACATAGAAGATAAACTAGAAGAAATAAAAGAGCAAGGAGGAACAGAAGATTGACAAGGGAGAAGTTAATAGAATTGTTTGACAATAATAATGAAACATTATCAAAATATGAAAAGAATAAAAAAAGAATTAAAGATATAAATAAAGATATAGAAAAAATACAAAAGAAAAGTGATACAAAAGTAACAACTTCATATAAAGAAGTTTCAAATGGAAAAACAAATACAATATCTAAGAATATAGAGAATGTAATAGAAAGAAAAGAAGAAATAATAGAGAAACTTAAAGAAGAAAAGGCTAATTTAGAAGCGGAAAATGAAAAATTAAAAAGCAACGTTGAAGATGTTGAGATAGCGTTAAAAGCATTAAAATTCAAAGAAAAAACAATAATAATAGAGCATTATATAGAGGGAAATAGCTATGAAGATATAGGAAATAGAGTTTTTTGGAAAATTTTTGGGCAAACAAGAGGATGGGAAACAATAAAAAAAATAGCAGATAGAGCAATGGAAAAAATGTTAAAAATATAAAATGTCCCTATAAATTACCTATTTTTTCTATATTAATTACTATTTATATATAGTATAATAACAATAGTGAAATTGTCGCAATTGGAGAGAAAACAATTTTAAGACCAAGCGATAAGGCAACTTAATTTATTTAGTTTTGATGATAAAGTTTGAAACTTTATGGAGCTATGTTCAGTAGAGCGTAGCTCTATTTTTTAAAATAAAAAAGATAAGCCCCTCAATCTTTCGAAAGAGGGCTAATAGATGTGACTGACATAAATGTCAGCATAAGAAGTATTACAAAAATTTAAGTATCCATAACACTAGTAATGCAAAAAAAGATATGATACCTGTTATAAAAAAGAAAACCATTAGTGCAATTGAATGTACAAACAGTTCATTCAATATTAGTAGAGTCACTGAAGCCAAAAAAATAATAAGCATTTCCATTTTATAATACTCCTTTTAATTTATAGTATACATAGATTTTAACATGAATTAACATAAAAATCAAATATGAGGTAAGAGCTATGAAAGAGAAGATTAACTATAATAATTGCATTAAAAGAAAATGTGAGCAGTGTAAGTTTTATGAAAGATGTTTTAGATACTACAAGACAAAAAATATAAATAAAAACTTATTGTCGACAAAATGTGACAAAAGAACTGATAAATAAGTAGTATAATAATAATGAAAAGGGAGGTAATTTTATGGCTAATTATACTACTATAACAAGTGATAAAAGCAAGAAAAAGGCATTAATATTATGTGCATGTGGGGGTATATTTGGAATACATGACTATTATTTAGGCAAAATAGGAAGTGGATTAATAAAACATGTACTGTTAATTTTTGTGGTTTAGGATGGGTTATAGACCTAATTAAAATAGCTACTGGTGGATATAGGGATAATTCAGGAACACCAATAAGACAATAAGAGATACATTAAAGCACTTTTAAAGGTGCTTTTTATTTTATAGAAAAATAAAAGCTGACACTAAAAGGCATTGAATGACACTATTAAAATGTGATATATATATATATA
>CAPBNZ010000070.1 GCA_948585895.1 uncultured Clostridia bacterium
TGTAAATAAGGGTCTGATGATTTTCCGCTATCATCTACAGCTTTTGGTGATGGTTGTTTTAATTTATCTTTTAAATAACCATCTAAATCAGCACTTCTAGTTTTCACTAACTTGTCGATTCGTTCTTTAACACTATCAGCTGTTTCTTTTGCAAAGTCCCAGTCTTCTATATAACCTAATGGAAGTCCTTTCTCATTTGCATAAGTGGTAGCTTGTGTTTTAAGCTTTAGTGAGTTCAATTCACTTGTTAAAGCTTCATTTTCCTTTGTTTTTAAGTCCAATTCGTAGTTTAGCTTTTGTTCAGCGTCCATTTTAGCTAATTTCTCAGCTTCGGATTTTTGAGATTCATATTCTTGGGATAGCTCATTTTTGATTTTGTTTCTTTCAGCACTAAGCATTTTGTTTACTTCATCTCTTGAAAACATCTTCTCCTTTTGAGTGTCCTCTTTTACCGGGCTTTTTTGAGTAGTGTCCTCTACTACTTGTCCACTCTCGGCTGGACTAACCACACTTTTGTTATCATCTTCCATTGATAACCCTCCTTTTCTTTCACGGATAGAAAATATCCAAACAATTATTTAAGATAATCACTCTAATTCGTCACGGGGAATTATTCCAAACACAAAAAACGATATTTCTATCATTATGACGCCTATACAGGCACAAATGGTCTAGTAAGTAGGATTCGAACCTACAACCTCTAGTTTTCAAAACTAGTGCACCACCAAATTATGCTATCACTAGATACTATCGGAAATTTGACATATTTTCCGAAATAATGTATAATCTTAATTAGTAAGAGGTGGTCGCGCTGACCTATTCAGCACGTGTCACTTCTTTTTTTATTGCCTTTCAAACAGAATAAATTTTTCTTCTTTCTTAATTCCTATTTTTTTGACCCAAGATAAACGTCTATAAACATATTCCACTTGTTCATATATCTCTGTCCAATCGATTGCATCACTTGTTATTTCTATAATAAAATTAGAAGATTGCTCTTGCTTATCATATAAATTGTGATATAGCAATTGACTACTTGATCCAGTGGTATATTTATAGTCAAAATATTCATTATCAATTAAATAATCAGGAGTAGAAATCCTTTCTGGGTTATTGATTTTAGGTAATAATGTTACTTTTTTACTAGAGTTATTAGCTAACCAATAAGCGAATTTCTCTTCTCCTTTTTTTAATTCATATTTAACATTATGATTATCAATTTTATATTTCACGCCATTGTAATTAAAAACATTATTAAGCATACTTACATCATAATGTTTATTATTCTTTTGTAACCATTCCTTAGTAATGTCTTTATATTTTTTTCGAATATCTCTATCAATTAAATATGTAATAGTACTTCTACACCAATGAAAATGATTGTTTATTGGTGGTAAATTCACTCCTAACTCTAATCCTTTTACTGTATATAAAACATCTTTTTTATCTAAATCACTATATCTATAAAATTTATTCCAATCATTAACAAAAAAAAGCATATTGTTCATGCCTTCGCACATTTTAGTAGTTTTCTCATCCATTTCTGCAATAAACCTAACTTGCAATTTTTTTTCTTCTTTAAAAGGTTCAGTATATATCTTATTACCTAATAATCGGCAAGTATCACTTAATACACCACTATATTTGCTATCATTGATAGAAATAATCCTATTAATTTGTTTCCTAGTTAGTTCTTTTAAATCAGTTTCTTTTATAGGTCTATCTTGCTGTAAATTCCCTATAACTAATTTATACATTTCTTGCTGATTAGTCATAGTTAAAAGTTTAAGATATTCTTTCCAACTTTTATTATAAATAGGAATCCAAAGAAAACCCAATATAAATTCCCAAGTCAATGAGAATTCTTTTTTAGGTTTTATTGGTATTTCATCTAAAGCTTGGCTATATATATCATCAACAACTTCAATAAATATTAACTTACTTAGCTCATCAAATTCTTTTTCTTGAACTATATATATCCAATATAACAAGATTTCTATTAAATCAGCATATGTATATTTACTTTTAGATGTCACCAGATAAGCGAAATATCCATTGAATAATTTTGATTTTTTCCATTCTTTGATATTCTTATCTAGTTTTCTTTTATCAGCTTTAGAAATAGGCTTATTTAAGTCATTATAAGTTATGTCTAATGAATTTATCATCTCTACAATATCATCTATTGTATTAACCCCTATTAACTTAAAATGTTTTATACTATTATCCAATATTTTATCGGTCATATTCCATCTTTTATTCAATATTTCTTCATTGGACATTTGATCACCTACTCTTCTTCAAGTTCTTTCTTTATCTCCTTTTCATCATTTTCTTCTTTAGTTTCTTTTTGCACATCAACTTCATCACCTAACATTTGAATACGCTCAATGTTTTTCATCATGTTATCTTCGGCTTCACTATCTTTTTTGTTCTTTTCGTCTAAATAGTTATAGCCTAATTTTTCAGTTATAGTTTGCTCAGATAAAATGTTTTGCAATTTTAATATACTATCAATTTTTTCATCATCATTAGCAGGTAAATTTTTAGGAAGTTCTATATCAATATCTCTAAAATCATAATTAGTATTTTTCTTTAAATTAATTCTTCCAAATATCAATTCAAATCTTCTTTGATATGCTTTCTTTAATTCACTAATTATATTAGCGGTCATCATATTCATAATATAAAATTTTCTATCTATAGCACTTGCGTTTAAATCAGCACTATTAAACGCCAAATCATTAGTGTTAGGAATACCAGCTAGTTGGAACATTAAATTAGTATATACTTTTAACACCTCAACAGCTCCGTTGCTATCAAGTGGTTTGGTTATCCACTCAACATTACCATTTTCGCCAACATACAATGTCCTAGCCTTTAATATATATTCATCTTCTTCTATTCTAGCTGGATTTATTTTTTTAATTTCTTTTTCTTGACCAGTCACTTCATCTTTAACGAACTCACTAATCATTAAAGGATTCTCTGTCATATAATTGCTAAATTTCATTTTACAATCACTATCGTTATATTGGAATGTGTTTCTAATATTTTGTATTAGTTGCTCATGCGCTTCTATAACATCTTCACAGGGTTCAAATATAGCAAAGTTGGTTTCAACTGCTATAGCTGGAACATCTCCCCAATTATGATTTTGGTTATCATCTTCATTTACCTCTTTATACTGTTCAGTCATTGAATAAGTTTTTGTTCCAAGCTTATCAGTTATTTCACATTTTCTTATAATTTTTTCATTTATGTCTTTTTCTTCCCATACTCTTACTAAGGCTAATAAATTAGCTGGAATACTATAATCCCATATAGCCACCGTATTAAGTGAGCTATATCTTGAATATACAATCTCATTATTATCATTTTCGTATAGGACTTCATAACAACTTGTAAGTTCTAATATGTCATGAACTAAATCGTGATGTTCGGTTTCATCATCATTAAAGCTAACTATATAATCAATAATGATTTCCATTTCTTCTTTATATTTTTCAGCAGGTATTTCTTTATCTAAGACTTCATTTAATAGTTTTTGTTTTTCTTTATCTGTAGTTGTTGCTACTGAGTATATTGGTTTACCACTCAAATAACCAGATGATATATCAGTTAAAAACTTCTCATAACTAATAACAGTCTTAGTAGATTCACCGCTAAACATTAAAGTTTTATCATCAGCTTTCCTAGAGTATATCTCATGTAATTTTCTTCTTTTCTCTAGAATAGGATTTACTTTTTTCATTAACTTAGGTATTGTTTCACTAATATTATTTTTATCAGTTATCGTATCTATATTACTGATTCTTAACATTCCCTATCACCTCACTTATATCAAATTTTTCTTTCTTATCAATAATAAAAGGCGTCCCTCTTGCTATAGACAACGCCTTATTTTTTACAACTTCCAAATCTTCTTTTTTTTTATTGATATAGAACTTATATCTATTATCTTTATCAATCCATAAAACGCCCATCGTACTTATAATATTGGGTACAGTATTATCGATAGAGTGATTATCAAAGATAATTAACTCTGCATCTTTTTCTAATGGTAATAAACTGCTTAACACATTTTTTATATATTTTTCACTATTATCAGTTAAAACTATAAAACTTTTCATTATACCACTCTCCTATTGCTTAATTCCCATTTTGTATTTTTCATATCACTTTCCCTAGAATATCTAGTTAAGTCGATTGTATGGTTATTCATATCAGGAAATTTACTTATAAAATTTCCGTATTTATCTTTTTCATATTCATAACTTTTGAACTCTCTGGCTGTATTAGGGCATCTCTCAGGATCAATTATAATTTCAAATAAATCTTGCAACCATTTAATCCCATAATCAACACTATCAGGACCTTTCTTTGCCCCTAATACCCTAAGTGTTCCGTAAGAGTTTAATTCAGCTATACTCTTAGGCTCAGCACTATCGGCGGTTATGTATGAACTACCAATTTTTATTTTTATTATTGCTTCCCACAATTTCCTATTAGACATATTTACTTGATATATTTCATTAAAAATAAAAAGACGCTTTCTCGTCTTGTCATAATGGTTTTGCCCATAACAAGCTGGGTCAACAGCAAAACCAAAGTCAATTCCATCGGCTATATTATCAAAGTGTCTAATCTCTTCATCAGTTATTTTTCTTAATGTAATATTAGCAAATACAGCTCCTCCTGTTCCTGTAGCTTCTCCTAAATATTCATTTCTATAAGCCATTTCATCTTGTTCTTTTAATGTATTAGCTTCTACAAAGAACTCCTCACCTAACCACTTAGGAGGTACATCTAGGTATGTACTAGAATGTACTAACCTATCCTTCCTTTCCACGATTGATTCGCCATTTACCCAACTAGATAACATCTTAGGAGGATTATAAGAATAGAATGCTTCATATCCTGTACCACCTCTTAATAAAGATTGATTTATACTTCTTATCTCAGGCATTCCAAAAAATTCGTCTAACTCTTCATACCACACATATTTACAAAATCCCTTTTTAAATTTTGTTGATTTTATTTTTCTATGTTCGTCCTTATTATTTGCACTTTTAAATTTTATCTCTTGTCCTGTTGGTGTATATATCAACTTTAATGGACTTACTTTAGCTTCCCAATAAGCTGATACTCCTAGCATTTCAATTCCCCATAGTATTTGAGCATAGACACTATCACTAAGTGTATCTCCTACTTTTCTAAGCGCCACAGCGTTAGAATGAATACTATTTTGTGAATCTATCATCATAAGTAAAGGTATTACTATACCTATAAAACTTGATTTTGTACTACCTCTTCCACCTTTCAGCCAATAATGGGTATGTTTATTGTCTAATACATCATCTAATAAATCGTAAAAATGTGGAGCAATTACATTATATGGATTCATTTCTTTGGTCTTTTAATATTGATAACTGGAGGAGTAATATCTTGAACTTTCGTAACATATACACCGTCCATCTTATTTAATGTATCCATAGCTTTTATTTTAGTAGTTAAATCCGCCTCTTTTTCACCATCATATTTCTCACCATTATCCCAATATGTATATTTTTCTTTTACATCACCTTTAATAACTTTACTTAGCCACTTCATACGCTCTTTAGCGTCCATTATGGTAGTATCTTCTAGTCTTTTGACTAATTCATCATATCTACCCCTAATCTCCTCCTTTTTGAATAATTCGGAGGCTTTCTTATCTATAGTAGTATCTTTCATATTTTTGGCATTAAAAGAGTTCTTATAAGCTTCTCTTTGACTCATTCCTTTAACTAGGTTTTGTACAAACTTTTCTCTTTTAGGTGTTAGCATTACCCATCACTCCCAAACATTGATGGCTTACTTAATCCATTTCTATAATCTATTCCTATACTTAACGGATCTACTATTATAGAATTATTTATGGTTTTTGCTATTTCTTCAACTGGATTAGTTTTAACTGGTGCTACTATCTCAGCCATAACACCCAAAGAAGGAGGGGTGTCATTTCGGTCATTTAAGTTATCTTCGATAGATTTTACTAATTCATCATTAAGAACTATAACTCCATAATTTTTAGTGACTTTCCATTCTTTAATCTTATCTACTTTGATTTCAGTATTTATCTCAATACTTCTAACTCTCTTATTCCAATCATTAGCTATATCTTCGGCTCTTTCGTCTAAATCTTTTGCTAGTTCCTTTATAATTTTTACTAGCTGTTCTTTTTCTCTTATCGACTTTATCATATATAACAACCAACCTTTCTTTTTCTATTTCTTCATCACACTTTTTATTTCTAGGACATAGCTTACAACTACCGCTATATCTCATACACAACCACATTGTATTCTTTTCTTTCATAGACCACTTCTCCTTGTCATTTCTCTTATTGAGCCATTCTGTTGTTTCATCTATATAATTGAGTGCAATTACTTCTCCACAAAATATAGTCATTCCTAATAAGAATAAAATCTCTATAAATGCTTCAAGAATAATATCACCCACTTTTTAATCATAAATAAAAGGAGCTATCACCTAGCTCCGCTCTTTTTTTGTTGATAACATCAACGAGTAAAAAGAACAAAAAGGACGGGTGAATAGAGAATCGAACTCTATACAGCCCTCGGAGTGCTTAATTTACACTAATACCACCGACGGAATCCTGCCTTTAGATTACCACCCATATTTAAACAAACAAAAATAATTATGATAGTATTCCATTCATCATAATTATTTCATTTTACTATATTATATCACTATATTTTTAGTAGTCCATACAGCACTTTTTCAGCCATTTTTCAATTTTTATAATTCATTCATAAAAGTATCTGGAAATATATATACCTTTAATTTATTTATGATCTCTTTCTTATTCATACTTATTGTACCTACTGAACAATCTAACTTCTCAGCTATTTCTTCTATAGTCATTTCTTTAAAATAATACATTGGAATAATTTTATACCACTTATTATCTGCAATCTTCATTAAGGCTCTTTTAACTAATCTTACCTGTGATTGAGCTTTTATTGATATCTGTTTTAATTCACATATTCTAGTTTCAAGTGTTTCATCACCATAGATATAAGTAGCGTTCCTCTCGTTTAAAACAAGAGTGTTTGACTTAGCTGGAGCTTTAGGAATGCCTTTTGCTTCTTCTTCTAACTTTTCTATTTCTTCGTCTATTAGCTTTATAGCATCAGGTAATACTTTTAAACTATATAATATTTTCTCTGTACTTTTATAAGATGACTTAGGATTCTTTAACAATTTCCTACTTTTTAATTCCTCCAATACCTTTTTTACTATCTCATCTTTTACTTCTTCTTTCATTAACTATTTACCTCCTACTTTATCCTTCCCTTATATTTAATATATTTTGACAACCACAATGTGGACAATCAAAACATTCAAACTTCTTAGTTCCTGTTGTTATACCATACATGCCTTTATTTTCTTGAATAATATACTTATTTTCTTTAATAAGTTCTAATTCTTCTCCACATATTTTGCAATAACATTTCTTTTTAAGAGTGTCTACTTGTTCAGCTTTATTTGTTTTTCTTAAGAAACAACAAAAGAAATTCCTAATCATTTATTTTCCACCTCTATTTCTAATCTATTTAAAATCCCCCATATCTCATATTTTCTTAAAGGTCTAGCGTATTGGTATTCCTTTAATAATTTTTGGATTCTTTCTTGCGATGCAAGTATATCCATTACTTTTAACAGCTCTTCAACCATGATCGTTTTATTCTTTCTTTTGTTTAACCTTCACCAACTCTTTTTCTGCTTCTTCCAACTGTTCAATTATTTCTTCTTTTAACTCTTTTAAAAATTGTACTTCCCATTCTAATTGTTGTTCTCGTGTTAGAGGTTTAATAATTATTTCATTATCCATTTAATCCCCACCTTAAAATATAAAATGTTTCACTATCTTAATAATTTATTATTCAAAAAATCTTTTATTTATCACCATCTACTTTCTCTAAAAATTCAACATCATAAGCATGTTTTACTTGCCCAGTTTTAAGATTTTCAATATGTACAACTGTTGAACACCCAACTTTAAAAGGTATTGATACTACTGCATATATGTCGTCCGATTTGGCTATTCCTTTTACTATTTTTACTTTGTCCCCAGATGCTATCATTAAATATCATCTACTTTCTCTACTAAATCAGCTTTTATTAAATCGTATAATAAA
>CAPBNZ010000071.1 GCA_948585895.1 uncultured Clostridia bacterium
GGTTGCAAAAAAAGCAAAATAAGCATATAATTTATCAAAAGAAAATAGAGGTGCATAAATGAGAAATTTAACTGTAAAAGAGATAATAGAAGTGACAAAAGCAAAACTAATTCAGGGAAATCCTAACTTGATATGTAAAGATTTTTCAAAAGATACAAGAACAATACAAAAAGGAGATACATATATTGCTATAAAAGGTGAAAAGTTTGATGGTAATTTATTTTGGAAGCAAGCTTTAGAAAAAGGTGCTAATTGTGTTATTGTATCTGATATTCAATGTAAGAAAGAAGAGTTGGAGGTATTTAAAAGTCAAACAATTTTAAAAGTAGAAGATACTTTGCAAGCATTATACCAACTAGCAAGATTAAAAAGGAGTTTTTATCAAATACCAGTAATAGCAATAACAGGAAGCGTTGGAAAAACAAGCACAAAGGATATTGTTGCCAATGTAGTTTCTCAAAAATATAGAACCATAAAAACTATTCGGGAATAATAATAATAATATTGGATTACCGTTTACGATATTAAGGTTACAGGACGAGGAAGCAATGGTATTAGAAATGGGAATGAATCATTTTGGAGAGATTAGTTTATTAAGTAATATTGCACAACCCAATATTTGTATCATTACCAATATAGGAACTTCCCATATTGGAAATTTGGGTTCTAGGGAAAATATATTAAAAGCAAAATTAGAAATATTGGAGGGGGCAGATAACCCAACCATTATCATCAATAATGATAATGATTTATTACATAGATGGCATGAGGAGAACAGAGGTAAAACAAACCTTATTACTTTTGGCATTTATCAATCAAGTAATGTAAATGCGAATGAAATTGTATTAAAAGAAGATAGTAGTGAATTTATTTGTCATATAGATAAAGATGACATAAAAATAAAAGTGCCAGTAGGAGGAGAACATTTCATATTAAATTCTTTATGTGCTGTAAGTGTGGGAAAAAGCTTGAAAATACAGACAGATAAAATCATAAAGGGAATTGAAGAATTTCAATTAACTAAAAAGAGGATGGATATTACAGAGTTAAAAAATGGAATTAAAATAATAAATGATGCTTATAATGCAAGTTTAGAATCTATGCAAGCTAGTTTAAAATATTTAGGTAAATTCAAAGAAAATAGAAAAATTGCAGTGTTAGGAGATATGTTAGAATTAGGAGAATATTCACAAATGTTACATGAACAAGTAGGAGAAGAAGTTTATAAAAATAGAATTGACCTTTTAATGTGTAGTGGTGAGAAAGCAGAAAGCATTGTGAAAAAAGCAAAAGAAGTAGGAATGCAAGAAAAAGATATTTATTATTATAACTAGGTATTTACTATTTTATATTTAAAATATCTTTTACTTCTTTAAGAGTTAGTTAAGAAGTTAAAAGAAATGGTAAAACCAGGAGATATTATTTTATTTAAAGCATCAAATGGAATGAGATTTTTTGATATAGCAGAAAACATGAAAGAAAACTTTTAGGAGGTTAAAATTATGCAAAAAATAAAATTAGGAGTTATTTTTGGAGGAATGTCAACAGAAAATAAAGTATCTGTTGTATCAGCAGGTTCCATTTTAGAAAATCTAGATAAAGAAAAATATGAAATATATCCTATCTATATTGAAACGGATGGAATATGGTATCAATATACAGAAAGTGGAAAAAGGAAAGAATTTGGAGAAGAAGTTAGTAAAAAGGAAAAAATACAAAATGTAATGGAATACTTGCAAAATTTAGATGTGCTATTTCCAGTATTACATGGATTATATGGAGAAGATGGAACGATACAGGGATTATTCGAACTATTAAAAAAGCCATATGTGGGATGTGGTGTTTTAGCATCTAGTGTTGGAATGGATAAAGTTTATGCTAAAATTATTTTTGATAAAGCAGGGTTAAAACAAGCAAAATATGAATATATTAGAAAATATAAAGATACTTATATTTATGTTACCAATAACTTTCAAGAGGAACTATTAAAATTAGATGAAGTAGTAAAAAAAGTAACAAAGAATTTGAAATTTCCAATGTTTATTAAACCATCTAATTCTGGTTCAAGTGTAGGAATTAACAAAGCAAAGAATAAAGAAGAATTAAAACAAGCCATAGAATATGCTTCTCAGTTCGATACCAAAATATTAATAGAAGAGGGAATTGTTGGAAAAGAAGTAGAATGTGCTGT
Source organism: uncultured Clostridia bacterium (assembly GCA_948585895.1). Lineage (GTDB taxonomy): Bacteria > Bacillota > Clostridia > TANB77 > CAG-508 > CAG-269. Next base: position 2,192 of record CAPBNZ010000071.1, read on the forward strand.
ACTTGGAAATGAAGAAGTAATTGCTTCTTGTGTTGGAGAAATCAAGTCAGCAGAAGAATTCTACAGTTATGACGCAAAATATAAGAATGAAGAATCCAAGACAGATATACCTGCTAATATTTCGAAAAGCTTATCAGATGAAATTAAAAAACAAGCTATCAGAGCTTTTAAATCAATCAATGGCAAAGGACTATCAAGAGTAGACTTTTTTATTGAGAACCAAACAAATCAGATTTACATTAATGAAGTAAATACACTACCAGGCTTTACGAATATAAGTATGTATCCACAATTATTTGAAGCTAGTGGCATTAGCTATAAAGAGCTATTAAGCAAATTGATAGAATTGAGTGTGAGATGATTTTGGGGACGGAGGAAAAAATCATGATAGTCTAAATATTTAATAGAATAATAACCATAAAATTGAATCATGATTTTTTCCTCCGTCCCCAAAATCATCCAGGAAAATCCATAAAAACTATGGATTTTTTTTCTATTTATGATATAATATCTTTACCTGATTTTTAGGGAGGATGTTAAAAATGATTTTTAAAAACTATTATAAGATATTAGATTTAGAAACAAGTCATGTTTCAATAGATGAGATAAAAACAGCCTATAGACAAGCTGCTAAAAAGTATCATCCAGATTTAAATATAGGTGATAAACTAGCAGAAGAAAAAATAAAAGATATTAACGAAGCCTATAAAACATTATCTGTCCCAGCTTCTAAAAGAAAATATGATAGGATATGGAATTCTCATTTTGGTAAAACGCAGAAGGCATTTTCTGGAAAAGGAGAAAAAGGGGTGCTTCTGAATATGTTTTTAGGAAATGTGGAAAAAGAATCAAATACACAAGGAAATTTCAAAAAAAATTCTGTCAAAGGAGAGAATATTGAAACGCAAATTAATATTAGCATAGAAGAAGCATTTTATGGAAAACAAAAAATGATATCTTTAAGAACAGTAGAAGGAAAAGTAAAAAACTTACTACTAAATATACCACAAGGTATTCAAGATGGAGAAAAGATTCGATTAATTGGACAAGGTAAAATAGGAAAAAATGGTGGAAAAAATGGAGACTTATTTATAGAAGTAAAAATAGAAGACAGTAAATCATTTAAACTAAAAGGTTGTGATTTATATACAGATTTATTATTAACCCCATGGGAAGCAGTCTTAGGAACAAGAGCAAAAGTAACATCAATAGATGACGAAACAAAAGTATATATACCACAAGGAATCCAAACAGGAGAAAAAATTAAAATTCCAGGAAAAGGTTATAAAAATAATAATGGTATAAGAGGAGACTTAATTGCAGAAATCAAAGTAGTTGTACCAAAACAACTAACACAACAAGAAAGAACCATCTTTGAAAAATTAAATGAAATATCAAGTTTTAATCCTAGAAATGAAAAAATGTAGTAATTCAAAAATAACACATTGTAATTTAAAATTTATTAGGTAGCAAAGTCTAATAGAACTAGCAAGAATAAAGTTTGTTATAGCCAGAAATTGTGAGTGGAAAATATGTAAACTTTTATTAAAAAGATAATCAATTTCAATAATTGTAAAAGAATAAATTTGTGAATTCTAATTATCGTAAGTAAAAAATTGTTTGAAATTTAATAGAATAAAAGGTTTATAATTTTAAAAATAAGTAAAACTATAGAATATAAAACTTTAGAGAGATAACAATTGAAGAGAAATTATTCACAGAATCAGGTAAAAAATAGAGATTTACATAAATTATGTATTGACAAAATGCTGATTTTTAGCTATAATTAATTATAGTGTTAAACAAATGATAAGCTATGGATTAAAATCATATAGGAGAGATGAAAATGGAAACAATACAAGGTAAACATTTCAGTATAACAGATCCAGAAGGAGTAAAAACAGTCATATATCAAGTAAACAAGACCAAAAAAGAATATCTAGAAGAATATCCTAAATATACAGTAGAAAGATTAGACCATACAGAAGAATTAGTAGGAAATTTGAATAGAAGAACTTTTTATGTAGAAGAGCCACAAAAAGAAGGAAACCAATTAGTAATCCTATCATTTGGAGAAGAAAAGGTGGTTATTAATACTGGTATCTTGTTGGGAGACGAAGTAAAAATAACAAAAAAACCAGCAGCATTTAAATTTAATACACTATATTCAGAAGAAGAGATGGAATATAAAGACTTCCAATATACACCCAATTTAAAAAGGGCAATATCAATTATTGACCCAGAAACAACAGAAGAAGTAAATCCTGTACTTTATTTTGATGAAACAACAAATGAAGTAAAAGGTAAGTGTAAATTAAAACCATATAAATCTTATTTCGCATTTGAAATAAGAGAAGGAAAATAGGAGGAAGTAGTATGGCAGTAAACAAAAAGCCAAGAAAAACACAAATACCAGAAGAAGCAATAAAAGGTCCAGCAGGAATAACAGACAATGTCTACTTTACTGGTTATACTTTAGGAATATATTGTGAAAAAGAAGTAGAATTTCCTAATAAAAAGAATACAAAAACAAAAATAGAAGATAGCAAACAGCCTAAAGAAGTATATAGTACAGATTTAGGACTAGGTATGAGTATATCTGTAAAACCAGGAGGAATAAAAACAGCGAAAGTAGAAAAAGAAGGAGAAGACAGATAGATAATAATACAAAAGAGTAGGTGAAATTTATGAATTACAAAATAGAAGGAGCCATTAGAAGAAATCGAAAAAATTTTATAATATTTGCTATACTATGGTTATTTATAGCCATAGTATTTGTTGCACCTTTTGCTTTTAGTTCTTATACAGCAGGGCTAGAAGGAAAGATGAATTTAGAGGTGTTTTTTGAGACATTTGGAACATCCATTTCTAATCCATTTGGTACAATAGGGAAGATACTTTCAGAAGGAGCCAGTGGAACTTATTTTTCAACCTTATTAGTTGTAACAATAATATATTCTGTATTCTTTTTTATAGGATTTGTAAGATCAGCACCAAAAAACGAATACTCTGACATAGAACATGGATCAAGTGATTGGAGTCAAAGAGGAGAGCAATATCAAATACTAAATAAAAACAAGGGAATTATACTAGCAGAAGACAATTATTTACCAGTTGATAAACGAGGAAATGTCAATGTATTAGTTGTTGGACGGATCAGGATCTGGTAAATCAGCTTCCTATTCGATTCCTAATGCTTATCAATGTTTAGGTTCTTATATCTTTACCGATCCAAAAGGAGAACTATATGATAGAACAGCAGGATATCTAAAAGAACAAGGATATGACATAAAAGTATTAAATTTAGTAAGACCACAATATAGTGATGGTTATAATCCATTAATGCATATATCATCTGAATTAGATGTTGACGTAATAGCCAATACCATTGTAAAAGGACAACAATCAGAAGGTGGAAAAGCAGATCCATATTGGGATGATATGGCAGAAATGCTATTAAAAGCATTAATTTATTATTTAATTGCAACTAGACCAGAAGAAGAACAAAACTTAGCAAGTTGTGCAGAGCTAGTAAGAGCAGCTAATAATAATGGAGGAAGTAACTTATTAACAGAATTAATAAGTCAATTACCATATGACCATCCAGCAAGAATGTATTATAAATCAATTGAGATTGCACCAGAAAAAACATATGGATCAATCTTAAGTTCATTACAATCAAAATTAGGTAAATTTGACTCGAAGGAAATTGCAGAATTAACATCAACAGACACAATAGATTTTGAAGAAATAGGTAACAAAAAAACAGCAGTATATGTTATATCATCTGATACCCATACAGCCTATGACTTTTTATTAACTATATTCTTCTCACAAATGATACAACAATTGTATGACCATGCTGATCAAAATGGAGGAGCATTAAAAATACCAGCTTATTTTATCTTAGATGAGTTTGCCAACATAGGAAAGATACCAGACTTTGACAAAAAAATATCAACCTCTAGAAGTAGAAAAATATCATTTAGTGTTATCTTGCAAAATATAGATCAATTGGAAGCTGTTTATGAAAAATCCTATGAAACCATTATGGGTAACTGTGACACTCACATATTCTTAGGAAGTAACTCTTATAAAACAGTGGAATATTTCTCAAAGGCATTAGGAGAGAAAACCATTGAAAGAGACAGTATTTCTATTAATCGAGATAGGCAAAATTGGAAAACGGGAAAGTCTGTGTCAGATCAAGTTATGGCAAGAGCCTTAATGACACCAGATGAACTTCGTAGACTAGACAATGATTTATGTATTATATTTGAAAAAGGAATCAAGCCAGTAAAAGCAAATAAATTTTATTACTTTAAACATCCAATGGCAAAGAAGATGAAAATGCTAGAAATAAGCCATAATGATATTGGAGAAATCGACAGAGGAACTTGGAGAAAATACAATCCATATAATCCATATGTAGAAGAAAAGGATGAAAAAGCAGCTCAAAATTTAAAAGTGGAATCATTAGACGATTTATTTGAGGATGAGCCAAAAGCCAAAGAAGAAACAAAAAATAGTAAAATATCAGAACTAAAATTTGAGCAACCTAAAATAAACGATTCTTTACAAAAATCAAAACCCATGTTAGATTTAGAGAACTTTAAAGAAGATGCACCTATGTTACCACAAGAAGATGAAAATGATATCTATGATTTACAAAAGGAATTAGAAGCAAAATTTGATGAATTGTTTGGACCAATTGATGACTAAAGGGATACACCCTTTAGTCGTTTTCGTTGTAGAATAACTATATAATACATAACGTGCATAATCATTGAAAATTAAATTATTTTATTTAGAACACCATAGGTTCAAATCGTTTTTGAATGCGAAAATATTTTCGCAAAACTATTGCAAAAAAAAAAGAAATATAGTAAAATAATTTCCAGAATTAAAAAAGAAGAGGAGAAAAGAATGAAATTTGTACATATAGCAGATATGCATTTTGATAGTCCTTTTGTTAATCTTTCAGATAAAGACATTTTAGGAGATTTACGAAGACTAGAACAACGAAAAGTATTTAAAAAAGTAATCGAGTATATCAAACAAAACGAAATTGAATACTTATTTATTTCAGGAGATTTCTATGAGCATAAATATGTAAAATCATCAACAATTGAATATATAAACAATCTAGCAAGAGAAATCCCAAGCACCAAGATATTTATTAGTCCAGGAAACCATGACCCATATCTAAAAAATTCTTATTATAATAAATTTAGTTGGAACGAGAATATTAAAATATTTCATTCAGAAATTGAAAAAATAGAAGATGATAATGTAGTTATTTATGGATATGGATTCAGTGATTTTTATTGTACCAATTGTGAAATTGAAGAATTAAAAATAGACAATCCAAATAAAGTAAATATATTAATTATTCATGGAACATTAGATGGAGCATCCATAGAAGAAAAGCAATACAATTCAATAGCAAAAAAAATGCTAGAAGAAAAGAAATTTGACTATGTAGCATTAGGACATATTCATAAGCCAGATTATAAAGAGAAAATCGTATATCCAGGATCAACTATTTCATTAGGATTTGATGAATTAGGAGAACATGGAATGGTAGTAGGAGACATACAAAAAGGGAAATTAGAATTAGAATTTATACCATTAGATGAAGAAACGTTCAAAGAAATAGAAATAGACATAACGAATATTTTATCCAAAGAAGAATTAATAGAAAAAATAGAAAATATAAAAACAGAAGAAAATAAATTATATAAAATAATTTTAATTGGAAATAAAAATATAGAAATAAATATAAAAAATAAATGAATTAGAAATACAAAATAATGAATATGTAAAAATAATACTAAAAGGAAGCCGAAATTTTGAAATTAATAAATATGATTTATTAAAATATATAAAAGAAGAAAGAATTATAAAAATTAAAAATTATACAAAAATAGCTTATAATTTAGAAAAAATGGTCAATGAAAATACCTTAAAGGGATTATTCATAAAAGAAATGTTA
>CAPBNZ010000072.1 GCA_948585895.1 uncultured Clostridia bacterium
CACTGTTTTTTATACTGATTTAATCTGAAAGTTGCAGAAGTCTGCAACTCCTCCTACCGTGCTTTGTAGTATATATTCCCTTAAGGTAATTATATAATGAAAAAGCTTCTAGCTCAAGACTTTCATCCCTATGTGTGCCTTTGAGCGAAGCGAGAAAGGAATGAAATTTGAGATGAAAAGGTCTTATAAAGAATCAAAACTGTCAGGGAAGAGAATCCCTTTGAAACGATTAGAAAAATATGGACAACAAATTGAGCAATCTTTGGAAAAACAGCAAGCTATCCAAGAATTGGGGAAATATAGTTCAGAAATAAGTTGTGTTATAGCAGATTATAATCGAAAAAGTTGTGAAGAAACGATGATGGTAAAAGGACTTAGGAAATCATGTCAGGAAAGCACCAATCGAAAAACGCATCAAGAAAACTTAGCTTATATTGCTTCTAGAATAGCAAAGGGAATCAATCAAAAGCAAAACAATGACCAAGAGGTAGGAATAAATTATAAAGTAGTAGAGATTATGGCACGAAATCATGATATTGGTCATACTTTTTTAGGACATAGTGGAGAATGGTGGCTTTCTAATATAAAAGAAGATTATGGAATAGGATATTATTGCCATAATGCATTAGGGCCAAGAGAATTAATTTATACCAATCAAATTTATAAAGAAATCATAGATATGATAAAAGAAAGTGATGCACAAATAGGAGAAAAGACATTAAAAAGGATTCGAAAAAATTTATGGCTCATTATGGAAGGAATTAATTCTCATAATGGAGAAAAATCAGAATCAGAATATAGAGCAGATATTAGTAAAACAGAAAAAGATTTTGAAAGAGAAAATTTATATTGCCATACGAAAAAGGGATTTGATAAAACGATTATTCCAGCTACACCAGAAGCGGCATTAATGAGACTATGTGATAAAATATCTTATATTCCATATGACATGATAGATGGATTAAGAGAAGGTTTTATAACAGAATTAAATGAGGAATATCAAGTCGTTTTAAGAGCCTTAGGAATGACAGAACAAGAAATAGAAGAAGGACTCCTAACAAAACATTACGAAAAAATTGCTAGAAAATTACAAACTATTTTCATTAAAGATGTAATTGCCAATAGCACAGGTACAGTTATTAAAATGTCAGATGAGATTTCCAGATTAATGCATGAATTAAGAAGTATTAACAATAGACAAATTGTAAATTTTGTACTGTTGAAAGAAGATAATGAAATCTATCCCACAGCTCTAAAGAAATTTATGAATGAATTTGGAGAAATAATATTAGCAGAAGGTGTGCTGACAGAATTAAAAGATGGTGGCGTTTCAGGGGAAAAGAAAAAGCAATTATTAGAAAAATATAAAGGAACACCATATGAAGGATTTATTCAATATACTTGCAACACCAATACATCAGACTTTGCGTACACAACTCAAATGATAGAAGAAGCTACCAGACAAAGTATTCAGGATGAACAAGAAAAGGCAAGAGAGATAGTACGAAAACAGGAGCCTTTTATTATCTCAAAAGATTTTGAAATGAGGGATAAAAGAATTCAAGCTTATATAAAATATTACCAGCATAAAGATAGGAATCATGATACAGAACAAGACAAACAGCAAGATATAGAAATTATGATGCAGAATATAAAAAATCCAAGTAAAAATAGTGATTTGTATTTTAACATGGATAGAAGAATTGCTTTAGAAATGGGAGCCAAATATTTGGCAACATTAAATGATATTGAATTTATGCAATTACTAAGAGAGACGCAAACAATAAATGAAAGTCAATATCAGAGTTTAACTAGAAAGTATAAAGATATAGACTTAAAAAAGGAAGCTTATATACAAGAAAATTGGAAACGTATTGTAAAAGAACAAGAAGAAGTAGAAAAGATGCTATGAATTTTATAAACCAAATGGATATGGCAAGTCTATGAGAAAAATAAGCCTTTAAAATAAAAGATGTGTTTGTATGTATACAAAGGCATCTTTTTTAATATACATATAATAGTAAAAAATGTGGAGGTTTTAAATATGAAACAGAAAATAAATTACAAAATAATGATAATCTTAATACTTGCTGTTTTTTCTTTAAGTGTCATAGCTCTTAATAAAGAGCAAAAAGAGATTATGACAAATGCGAATAATCTTAGTAATCAAAAAATAGGTTGGGGAATTAAGAGAAAGGATAACCATGAACAGCCAGATGTGGGAAACAATAATAAAAAGGTATTAGAAGAAAATAAAGGAATTTGTTTGGGAAATAAGGAAGAAAAAATAATTTATTTAACCTTTGATGAGGGATATGAAGCTGGATATACACTGCAGTTACTTAGTATTTTAAAAGATAATCAGGTAAAAGCCACTTTTTTCTTAACAGCACACTATGTTAATACACAACCTGAATTAGTACAACAAATGATAAATGATGGACATATAGTAGGAAATCATACTGTTAACCATAAAAGTATGCCAGATTTAACAGAAGAGCAAATTAAAAAAGAAGTTATGGAATTAGACCAAGTAATCAATCAAAAATTTGACTATGAGATGAAATATATTAGACCACCGAAAGGGGAATTTAGTGAAAAAACATTACAAGTAACCAATCAGTTAGGTTACAAAACCGTTATGTGGTCATTTGCTTATGAAGATTGGAATGAAGAGAAACAACCTGACGAAACTACATCAAAAAAGAAAATATTAGACAACTTACATAATGGGGAAATCATGTTATTACATGGGAACTCAAAAACAAATACCAATATTTTAGATGCTATCATCAAAGAAGCAAAAAACATGGGATATGAATTTAAATCATTAGATGAGTTCAAATAGTGTTGCTTATATTGCTTAGCATGGATTCATACCAAAGTGATAACAAATTAGCAGAAAGGAAAGCTTATGAAGAAACGAAGTTATAACCGATTAGATAAAATATTAGAAATGCCAAAAGAGATTTGCTCTGATATTCCTAAAATTATTATAACAGGATTTGATGAAATGATAATTGAAAACTTTAAGGGAATATTAGAATATGAAGAATTTTTTGTAAGGATTAATACTCATATTGGTATAATTAATATTAATGGATTTAATTTGAATTTAGAAAATATGACCAATGACGATATTAAAGTTACAGGACAAATTGAAAATATAGACATTGAAAGAACAGTAGATTAATATAGATTGAGAGGGCTTAAGTAGAATGATAATAAAAATTGTGTTTAGCTATATAGTTGGCTATTTGGGACTTACAATAGAAGGATACTATATAGAGAGATTCATTAATATGTGTCGAAGTAATAAGATTGCTATTTGGCATTTAAAAAGAACAAAAGATGTACAATTGGATTGTAAAACAGGTATTCATGATTTTAAAGAAGTATGTAAAATTGCTAAAAAAACAAAATGTAAAGTAAAAATTACAAGAAAAAGAGGACTTCCTTTTTTATTGCATCGTTATAAAAAAAGAAAGATATTTTTCATATTATTAATAGTTATGATACTGTTAACTATGATATCCTCTCATTTTGTGTGGAATGTGGATATTAGAGAGGAAAACGAGCAAGAGCTAGAAAATATAGCAAAAGAGATAGAAGAGGCAGGATTAAAAACAGGAGTATTAAAATCTAAAATTAAAACAAAGGAAATTATTAATAAAATTAGATTAGAACGAAATGACATTGCTTGGATGGGGATTGAACTAAAAGGAACCAATGCAATTGTAAAAGTAGTAAAAGCAGATGAAAAGCCAGAAATTATAAAGGATGATGAATATTGCAGTATTATTTCTGACAAAATTGGAATGATAACTAAAATAAATGCACAAACAGGAACAGCCAATGTAAAAGTAGGAGATACCATAAATAAGGGAGATACCTTAATAAATGGTTGGATGGAAGGAAAATATACAGGCATTCGATATGTTCATGCCAAAGGAGAAGTGCAAGCTAAAGTATGGTATACCAAATACAAAAACATACCATATAACACTACGGAAAGAATAGAAACAGGAAATATTGAAAACCAATATACCATACAATTAAATAATTTTAAAATAAATTTGCACAAAGGGGTTTCAAAATTTAAAATTTATGATACAATAGAAACCGAAAACAAAATGAAATTATTTTCAGACTTTTATTTACCAATTTCTATTATAAAAACAACCCATAAAGAAATAGAAGAAAAACCCAAAACATATGAAATAGAAGAAGCAAAAAACATAGGGATACAGGAATTACAAGAGGAATTAGAAAAAGAAATTGAAAAAAAAGAATCGATTGTAGGAAAAAACATTAATACTTATGAAAAAGAAGGAAGTATAGATGTTTATGTTACATATGAAGTGCTAGAAAATATAGGGACAGAAGAAAAAATTGTATTTTGAAGGGACAATTGTTTAGAATCATGTTACAATCGTAAGTAAATACAGTAGATTAGGATGGAATACTAAACAAAGAAGAGCCTTGAGGAAGGAAGAGAGTTTTTATGGAAGAAAGAAGCCTTAGAATAACAGGTGCAGACAAAACATTTTTTAATAAAATAACCAATACTTTAACCAAGATATTAATACCTACTAAAATTGGAATTAATGGGATGTTAATTTCAATAAAAAGAAATAGTATGTTAAAATGTTTTGAAAATTTTGTAAACAATGAAGCATATGATAAAGAAGAAATAGAAAGAAAATATGATGCAGCATATGAAGCTTATTTAGCAATACTTGATAAATATGTCATGGACTCCATTTATAAAAAAGTAAAAAATAATACAGCATCAGAATTTGAAAAAAACGCTTTATCAAAATACTATGAAGTAACTAGCTTGAAAGAAAGTGAATATATTGAATATAAATACAGAAAACAAAAATATCTAATTGAGTTAGATTATGAAGGAATTAAGGCAGAAGCCAAAGAAAAACTATTAGAAAAATATAATCAATTTTATATAGCAAAAATGGATACTTTATTCAAAGCCATTTTAAAAAATTATTCCATTAAAGTAGCAGATAATACCAATGTTTATGATAGCACAAAAGAATGGGTTTATACCAAAATATTTTTTACATTAGAAGAATATATTCAAAAAGTATTAGCATTAAAAATAGAAAGAAATCGTGATGAAAGTGTAAAAAATGTAGTTACTGAATATGAAAAATATGAAGCCTACTCAGTTGGGAAACTAGATAATAGAGATAATATTGAGAAAAATATGGTTTTACTTGGTATTAGCAGAAAGCTATTTACACACAGTTTACCACTTATAGTCGCAGAACAATGTTATGAAAAATTGTTAAAAGATGCAAGGATATTAGTACAAGATACTAAAATAGCAGGAAAAAGAGAAAGAGCTTATGCTATGTTAATCAACTTAATGGAAGATTATAATATTAAATTATTGTCCACTAAAGTATATTGGGATTCAACAAAAGCAAGAGATGAATACAAAAAATTCTGGAATCGTTACAAAGAAATTGCAAATCTAAAAGAAACAGACTTTATAGAATATAGTAAGCAAAAAGAGATATTGTTTATAAAAAATGATAGGAAGAAATTAAAAGAAGGAAAAACGGACTACTCAAAAATTCTGAAATATTATAAGAGAAAATTAGTAGACTATGGGGCAATGAGACAAGTTAGAAATTCTTATCAATCCAAAGGAAAATACATAAAAGTTAAGGAAGTTGCATAAATATGTATGAAGTAGTATACCAACAAATAGAAGAAAAAAAGGAATATGAAGAAAGTATAAAAAAGGTAATAAAACAATGTTTTATAGAAGAAGGATTAGAAAATTCGAAGTTATATATTACCATTACATTAACTAACCCAGAGAATATACAAAAAATAAATAAAAAATATAGAAATATAGATAAAGCAACAGATGTGCTTTCTTTTCCTATGTTTGAGAAGGACGAGTTAGAAGAAAAGATTCACAAGAACGATTTCAAACAGGAAGATATTTTAGGAGATATTATTATTTCTATTGAGAGAGTAAAAGAGCAGGCAAAGGAATATGAACATAGCTTTGAAAGAGAATTGAGTTATATGCTTGTTCATGGTTTTTACCATTTAATGGGCTATGACCATATCAAAGAAGAAGATAAAATAGTAATGAGATTAAAAGAAGAAAAAATACTAGTAGACCTAAAGATTAATCGAGAGTAGAGGAGGAAAATGCTAAATGGTGAAGAAAGAAAATGGTGGAGTAAAAGGGTTAATTATTATTTTAGTTATCTTAGTTTTGGTAGCAGGAGGAATATTAGGATATAAAATAGTGCAAGATAAAGAAAATAATATATCGGTTGTATCAGAAGGAAATAGTACAGAACCAAAACAAGAAGAAAAGAAAATAAAAGTTTTTCAAGGGAATGATAGACCAATAGCTGTTATGATTGATAACCATAGTGATGCTTGGCCACAAGCAGGACTACAAAAAGCATATATGACTTATGAAATAATAGTAGAAGGTGGAGAAACTAGACTAATGGCATTATTTAAGGGAGAAGAAGCTGAAAAGATTGGTCCAGTGAGGAGTGCAAGACATTACTTTATTGATTATGCAATGGAAAATGATGCAATTTATACACACTTTGGAGAAAGTCCCCAAGCAGATAGCGATATCAAAAAATATAGTATAAATGAAATCGATGGAATTATGGAAGATGGAACTACTTTCTGGAGAGTAAAAGATAAAGCAGCACCACATAATGCAGTAACCAGTATGTCTAAGCTGATAGAATCTGCTAAAAATAAGAAATATAAAATGACTTCAGCCAAAGAAAGTGTATTAAATTATACAACAGATGAAGTTGCATTAGAAGAAGGAAAAGAAGCGATAAGTGTAACAATTCCCCATTCTCAACTTCAAACAGTAAAATATATATATGATGAAGAAAATAAAGTATATAAAAGATATGCAAGAGGAAAAGAACAAAAAGATTGGGATTCAAAAAATGCAATAACAACCAAAAATATAATCATAACTTTTTGTGATAATTATACACTAGTAGATAAAGAAAATAAAGGAAGACAAGGTATTAAGAATATAGGGACTTTTGATGGGTACTATATTACAAATGGAAAGGCAATCCCAATAAAATGTATTAAAAATGCAAGAGATGAACAAACTATCTATCAAGATTTAGACGGAAATGAAATAAAAGTAAATGATGGAAACACCTTTGTAAACATCTGCCCAATTGCAGCAAAAGTGACGTTAGAAGAGGCAGCTAAGAAAAATACTTAAATTTGATTTATAAGGAAGGGAAAATAAGAATGAATATTTACGATACAGCGAATCGATTAGCACAAGAAATAAAACAATCAGAAGAATATATGAATTACAAAATGGCGAAACAAGCATTGAACTTAAATACGGAATTAAAAGAGAAAATGGCTAAATTTGAGCAAGCAAGATATGAGACACAAATTTTAGCTATGCAAACAGGAAAACAAGACGAAGAAAAATACAAAGAAATACAAAATTTATATGCTGAATTAGTGGAAATAGATGAGGCAAAAAAATATTTTGAGGCAGAAACCAAATTTAATATAGTGATAGCAGATGTAAATAAAATAATTGGAGAAGCTATTAGAGATATATTACAATAAATAAGCCATGCTGTTACTTAAGAGGGATAAAAATGCAATTTATTATAATAGGAATGATTTCCTTAATTTCAATGATATTCTTGTCATATGTTTTTGACTATAAGAAGAAAGATTTAGAACATTTAGGTGAAGATAAAGAGTTAGATAACTTAGCCAAAGAATATCCTACGAATCAAGAAATGTGTAGAGAGTATCTAAAAAAACTAAAAAATGAGAAGGTAAAAATAGAAGAAAATAAAGGGGCAGAGTCAAGTTTATATATAGCACTTACTGATAAAATCTTAATTGCTAATATACAAAACAGTTATACAAGAATACAAACAATTGCTCATGAATGTTTGCATTCGATTCAAAACAAAAAACTTTTAA
>CAPBNZ010000073.1 GCA_948585895.1 uncultured Clostridia bacterium
TTTACATTTGGAATTATACATTTCTAATAATGAAGTTAATGATTTGATTTATGATGAAATTCATAAATTTATGGCAGAAAATGAAAATGTAGTAGTCAACATATATACTCTTGATAAAATTAAAGAAAAATATTATGGTGAGTTTGTCACAAATAATCAAAATTTAGAGTATACAATTGAATCAGTTAATAAAGGAACTATACTTAATATTAATACCAAAGATTATGGAATGGATAATCCATTGGATGCAAAATATGTGCTTGCGCCAGTAATATCTCTTTATAGAATGCGAAAAACATGTTATGAAAAAAATTATCCTTTATTTAACGAAAATATTAGAGAATATTTAGGAAATAAAGGAATAAATAAAAAAATATACACAACATTAATGGATGAAAACGAAAGAAAAAATTTTTTTTACTATAACAATGGCATTACTATGATATGTGACAAAATTGATCCTATTAAAACTGGTGGTAATAATACAAGTAATTGTCATGTTTCAATAAAAGTAACAAATCCTCAAATAGTTAATGGTTGCCAAACTGTTAACTCTATTTATGAATCTTTAAATATGTGTAATTTAGAGAATTTAGAAGAGCAATTTAAAAACTGTTTTGTAATGCTTAAAGTTTTACAAATAGATAGAAGTAATGAAAGTAGTAACAAATTAAAAGAAAATATAGTTAGATTCAATAATTCTCAAAATAGTATAGACGAAAAAACTTTTGTAGCTAATAATGAAATTTATAGAAGATTACAGGAGTCATTTGAAAATAGAGGATTTCTTTTATTAATTAAGCAGAGTGATAAAAATACATTTTCACAAAAATATAAAAATGTCACTAAATTAAAAGATAGAAGTTGTGAACTTTTGAAAAAATTTAATCTGGAATTTGAAAAAGTTAGTGATTTTATGATTAAAATTGATAAACTATTACAAGTCATAATATCTTTTGTTGAAGATGGACATAGTGCCTATGTAAATAAGCCAAAACTTCTAAAAGTGGATTCCAAACAATTTGAAAAAATCAATGAATTTATAAAACGTGATGATGTTACTACTGAAACAATATTGAAATTATATTTGCTATATATAAAATCAGAAAAAGAAAAAAAGAAAGAGGGTAATGATGGAAGAAGCCCAATCACATATTATTTAATATCTTTGTTTGCCAAAATCGAATGTAATAACAACCCATATCTTATTAGTGAAAAATTAAATGTGATTTCAGATATAGAAAGTATAATAAAGAAATATAAGATTGTTTCAAAAAAGTATGGTAAAGATTATTTTGAAAAATATGGTGTTGATTATAATAAAATGATAAAACAAAAAATGGATTTTGATTTAATAGAAAAAGCATTAGAAGAAGTAGATATTTTTTCAGAATATATAAATAGTTAACATTATATTGAACCTTTAATTTTTTAGGTAGCATTTAGGTAACAGATTTTGAAATATTTGATAAAACTAAAAGCTTCATTTTAATTAAAAAAGTGAAAGATGGGAAAAAGTAAATAAAATATAAGTATAAAATTGCAAAAAGGACTGAAATTTAATAGAACTAGGAGAAATGCTGAATCTTATAAGATATGCAGACAAGCTTAAAGAAATATACGATCAAGATAAATCTTTAAAAAGAATTAAGCAAAAGCATTTACTTGTACTAGATGAAAATTTAGAACAAAGTGATGTAGAACAATTTAATGAATTTGCTAAGGATAATCCTGATGCAATTACCAATTTGGGTAAATTATTAAACTCAAAAATTGGTTATAAAAAAATTTTAGAAAGTATAAATGATAATCCGAGTATTATTGATGATATTTCAGAAAATTTGGATGAAAGTAAATCATTAAAGTTATATAATAATTTAAAACTGAAATTCATAAATCCAAATTATTTAAAAAATAAACTTACAGAAGATAATGAAGAATATTGGCAATGTTTATTTACAGAAAATCCAAATATTTTATTTAGTATTATTCCATCAGTAGGACAAATAATTTGTAAGAAACCTTATATGGGTGGAAAAGCTATAAATAATAGTGGTGGTACAATATCTGATTTTATATATAAATATGGTACAAGAAATGTTAGTATTATTGAAATCAAAAAAACTACTACACAGTTAATTGAAGGAAAATATAGAAATGAAGTTTTTTCACCAAGCACTGAATTGTCAAGTGCTATTGTTCAACTAAGAAAACAGAAAGACTTATTATTAAAAGAATATTATATAAAAAAGGTAAATAGTGAAAAACAAGGAATTAAATTCGATGCTTATGATCCTAAAATTTATTTAATAATTGGAAATACTAATGATTTAGGAGAAGAACAATTAGAGAGTTTTGATTTATTTAGAAATAGTATAAAGGATATAGAAATTATTACATTTAATGAAGTTATAGAAAAGTTGACCTTAATTTCAGAAAATTTGTCACAAGAACAATTTGACTAAATGCCTATTTTATGGTATCATTTAGCTTGTAAATCTTTGATGAGGACATGACTTTTATATTTATTCTTATAGAGAGTTATCGGTTGGTGCAAGATAATAGAATAAAATAAGAGTTTCTACCTTTGAGTGAAATGCAAACATTTTCGGTTAATAGCCGTTATCTAAATTAAGTTAAAAATAAGGATGGTACCGTGCTTTGAGCACTCCTATATGGTATCATCCTTTTTATATTTTAAGGGGATGAGAAAAAATGAAACATATTTATAGGTGGATGACTACACGATCCTGAACATATTAATTCTATACTATTAAATAAAAAATAAGAAAGGATATGATTAATATGATTGATATAAATAGAATTAGAAATAATAAAGAAGAAGTTGAAAAAGCATTATTAAAAAGAATGGATAATGTTGATTTAGATGAACTTTTAGAATGGGATAAAGAAAAGAGAAAAATTGGGACTTTAATGGATGAATATCGTGCTGAAAGAAGAAAAGTAAGTGATACTATCCCACAAATGAAAAAAGAAGGAAAAGATACTACTGAAATAGTAGAAAAAATGAAAGAACTTGGTAATAAAATTGATGATGGTATGGCTAAATATAATGAATTAGACAAGAAAATCTTTAATTATTTAGCAGAATTACCTAATACCCCTGATGATGATGTTCCAACTGGTGGAAAAGAAAACAATGAAGTTTTAAGTACCAATTTAGAACAACCCAAATTTGATTTTGAAATAAAACCTCATTATGAAATATTAAAAGATTTAAACATGGTTGATTATGAAAGAGGAACAAAAATTGCAGGAGAAAAGAATTGGATATACACAGGTATTGGTGCTAGACTTGAATGGGCTTTAATAAATTATTTTATTGATACTCACATAAAAAACGGATTTCAATTTATGATATTACCTTATATGTTAAAGTATGAGTGTGGCTTTGGGGCAGGACAATTCCCAAAATTCAATGATGAAGTTTATATGATTCAAGATGAAGCAACTGATGAAAAAAATACCAAATTCTTATTACCTACTGCAGAAACAGGACTTGTTAATCTTCATAGTAATGAAGTATTAAATATTGATGAATTACCTAAGAAATATTTTGCTTATACGCAATGTTTTAGAGTTGAAGCTGGAAGTTCTCGTGAAGAAGAAAGAGGAATTATAAGAGGACATCAATTTAATAAAGTTGAGATGGTTCAATATGTTACTGAAGATAAGACAGAAGAAGCATTCAATGAATTATTAAATATAGCAGAAGGACTTATGAAAAGTTTAGGACTTCATTATCAAGTAAGTAAACTTGCTGCTGGAGATTGTGCTCAAGGTATGTGTAGAACTTATGATATAGAAGTATGGATACCAAGTATGGGAATATATAAAGAAGTAAGTAGTGTATCTAATAGCAGAGATTATCAAGCAAGAAGGAATAATACAAAATATCGTGATGCAGATGGTAATTTACACTATGCTTGTACTTTAAATGGTAGTGGACTTGCAACAAGTAGATTAGTACCTGCTATCGTAGAACAATATCAAAATGTGGATGGAAGTATTACTATTCCAGAAGTATTGAGACCATATTTAGGTGGATTAGAAGTAATAAAATAAAAAAATCGAGGTGTAAATTATGAATAAATGGGAACTAGCAATAGAAAAGTTTTTAGATGAATATAAGAATGAAGATTACTTCTTAGGTGCTATTTTAACAGGAAGTTATGCAACAGGAAATAATGATCAAAATAGTGACATAGACATTTATATTGTTACTACTGATGATACTAAATGGCGTGAAAGAGGTAATAAAAATGTAGATGGTTTCTTGATTGAATACTTTATCAATCCAAAGAGAAAAATACTATCATATATGGAAAAAGAATTACAAGATTATCATATGTCTACAACAATGATTCTTGTTAATGCTAAAATACTTTACGATAAAGATGGTTCAGTTCAAGAATTAATTGATATTGCTAAAAATAATGCCAATTTAACTAATCTTGCTGATGTTGATGATTTTAAATTTAAAATGAATTGTTATGGTGTTTGGGATGGTTTTGATGAATTAGAATCTAAATATAGCAAACACGAAGATATAGATTTTAGCTATTATATATTCTTACAAAGAGTATTGGAGGCTTATTTCTATAATAAACAAATACCATCTATACCATTAAATAAAATTGAAATTATATTTAAAGATGAGGATTATAGAAAAAAATATAATGTTAGAAAATTACCTGACCAAGAATTTATTTCAAAAGTTATTAATTGTTTTCACGAAAAGAATTATGATAAAAAATTTGCTTATGCACAGAATTTATATGATTATTTTCTAAGCCAATTTACTGATTTTGATATTAACAATTTAGTTGTACAAAGCAGTGCAGAATAAAAGATGATAAAGAGCATTGACTTATCGCTCAATATCATCTTTTTCTATCTCCAATGCTTTATGATTATCTAGATTTTTATTATCTTGAAGTAGATTAAAATCATCATCTTCTAAAGCACCATGCTCATATAATTCTTTAGCAAATTCCATATATTTTTTCTTTTCTTTATTTCTATAAATCCTATCCATAAGAAAGTGAACAAGATTATAAATTAGATTTTTAAGATGGTCTAATGATGTTTGCAATACACTATTTTCATCTTTTAAATCATTAATTTCTTCGTTTTTAAATTTTATTTTTTCTTTTAAATTATCAACTTCTGAATTTAGATCTTCATTATTTTTTAATAACAAGTCAATTCTAGAACGATGATTAAGAAGCTCACTTTCTACTTCTTTTAAAGTAACAGTTAGCTCTTGAATGTTTTCATATTCCATAATAGTTTTATCAATTAAATCAATGAATACAATTGCTTTATCTCTATCAACTACATCTAAAACTAATTGATTTTTAATTAAACCTTTTCATTTAATTCAAATTTAAATACTTGATTTTGAACACAGTATTCAGCTTCATAGAATCTAACATCATAAAATTGTCTTAATCTCATAATGTGCTCTCCAACTTTTTCAATAGGAAGATACTTACTAAATCTCATAAATCCTGCAAAGTTTCCAAACATTTGAATCTTTTTATCCAAGTAACCTTGATTTTCTAATCCGGTCATTGGTTTACAAATAGATTCTCTAAATTTCACATACTTAACTTCATATTTATTACTAACTTTATCAAGCTCTATTTCATCAACATATCTCATTATTAAATCTGCTTTTTCTTCTCGAGTATAATCTTTCCAAAATTTATTATAATCTTGATACTTGTCTGGATATTTGATTTTATTAATGAAGTCTATATCTCTTTTTAACAAAATATCTTCAGAAGTAAATCTTAGTTCATCACTTACTTCGGTATCAATAATTTTATTCTCTAATTCTTCAATTGAATTATCAATATTGTTTTTCTCTTTTTTATAATTTTCTAAAAGAAGTATGCCTTCAAGATAAGCTTGCAGTAATCTTTCATCTTTTGCTTTTAATTCTTTGATTTCCTTTTCTAATAGTTCTACAGGATTTTCAACTTTTTGCTTAATCATAGGTAAGAAAAATTGATTAACAATTGAATCGTACTCTACAATATCATCAATAAAGTTCTTGATATAGTTTTCAATCGTTTCTTCTTTGATATTGCATTTACAATCAGTACAATAATAGTAGTAATAGACATTCCCATTTTTCTTTTTCGTTGCTTTACCACCCATAATTCTATTACAATGAGGACACTTTAATTTTTGTAAAAATAAGTAAGTTAAGTTTCTAATATAACTACGAGAGTTTTTCTTCTTTTGCACCTGACATTCTTCCCATAGTTCACGAGATACAATAGGTTCAACCACATCTTTATAGTAAATAGGATTCTTAGTTCTTTTACCATGTACAAAATCACCTTTATAAACCTCATTTTGTAATATGGTAGTTATAGTAGAATCACACCAATTCTCCTTACCTAGAACTTTTTCTTTATTAAATAAATTGCTAATCTTTTGATAAGACATACCACTATAATATAGTTCAAATATTCTAACAACAATATCCTTTGTTAATGGATTAGGAACAAGCATTTTATTTTCATGTTTATAACCTAAACAAGCTCTGTATGGCAAATGACCTTTTTTTATAGCACCTGCTAATCCAAATTTAGTTCTCTCTGATGTTCTTTCAATTTCAAGTTGAGCAAGTATAGTAGTCATTCTCATAAAGAATACACCTGTTGAAGTCTCAGTATTTAACTCCTCACATATACTTTCCAAACTACAATGATTTTCTTCTAATAATTTACAAATAGTTTCTAAGTCTTGGATAGAACGAGTCAGTCTATCAAGTTTATAAACAATAATTTTGTTTATCTTGCCATCCTTCATATCTTGAACCATTTCTTGAAACTTAGGTCGTTTCATATTTTTAGCAGAAACACCTTCTTCACGATAAATCTTGTAAATTTGATACTTCTTATAATCACATAATCTTTTCATACTTTCTTCTTGTTCATCAAGACTAAAACCTTCACGGACCTGATCCTCTGTGCTTACGCGAGGATATAATCCACAAATTACTTCTTTTCCATTCAATACAAAATCATCTCCTTTTCTTTTTTTCTTGCGACATTTCTTATGACAATTCTTATGTCATTTGTTACGACATTTCAAAAAAAGAGAAGTGAAGGTACTACGAAATATAATACTTTCACTTCTCAAAATACATTGTAAGACTATGGGATAATTATCTATCCACTACATTAATTATACAACTTTTGTCTTAAAATGTCCATCCTGTGAAAGTCTAGTTCATAGTGTTTAAGTAGTTTTCTAATTCTGATATTTGAATTTTATTTGTTAGATTTCCAATATAAATATCAGTAGAATAATTAAATACAAGAAATGTAATACCTTTGATAATAATTCTATGAGGTTCTATAAAGTGTAGATTAGATTTATCAATCTTTCTAATACTACCATTAATAAATGTGGGCTTAACCTTATTAAAT
>CAPBNZ010000074.1 GCA_948585895.1 uncultured Clostridia bacterium
GATGTTTTCGACTATAGGTAAAATTTGTCGTTCTTCTATTTCTTTGCTATCTGTTTTATATTTCAATTTTACTTTTACATATTTTTTCTCTTTTAAAGAACTTATTATTTTAGATACTCTATCTGCTGTTACATTTACTATATTTGCTATATATTTATTACTTGCAAAACAACTTGATGTTTCTTCGCTTAAATATAAAATCATTGCAAGTATTAGTTTTTCTTTATCTGTTAGTTCTTCATTTAATAAAATTTCTGCTGGTATCCATAGTCCTTTTAATCTTTGTGTTGCCATATTTTCTACATCTCCTTTCGCCTTACGTTCAATTTTGTGGCTTTTAAAATAATTTTTAGTATAGTTTTAAGGTTAAAAAAATACGGATTAACAAATTCTAAATAGCATAGCTATAAGAATTTGTAACATTCGCATATTTATTCTCTACGAAAAAATTCTCCTTTCAGTCGATTTTTTCTAGACAATAAAAAAAGCCTTAAAATTTTACTTTTAAAGCTTATTTGTTTTACTATTTAAATTCTTGTATCCACTCATTTATCTTAAACTTGTCCGATGTATCCACCAAATATCGCAATCCCCTGGATAAGAAAATGTAACTTTTCCATATCTTCCCAATAATGCTCCTACAAATATAACAGAAGAACGCATTTGTCTCATTAAATCTTCTGGTATTTCATGTTGACAGATTTCACTTGTATCTATGATTACCTTGTTCTTCTTTTGGCTTACTGTTCCTCCTAATTTTTTAAGAATTTCAAACATCATTTGTGTATCATGTATATTAGGTACATTATATAGTGTTGTCTTCCCTTGGTTTAATATACTTGCTGCAATGATAGGTAAAGATGCATTTTTCGATCCAGATATAATCACTTCGCCTTCTACTCTTTTTCCTCCTTTGATTATGTATTCTGACATTTTTACTTCCACCTTTCACTTTTATTTGTATATATTATGTCTTCTCTACTAAAAAAGTGAATTTTAACATCTTGAAAAAATCCACATAATATCATATAATATGTTCATATTAAAAATATGGAGGAAAAATATGAAAAATATGACTGTAAAAAATTTGTACAAAAATACAGATACATTTGTAAACAAAGAAATCATCCTTGAAGGTTGGGTTAAAACAGTACGAGATTCCAAAACATTTGGCTTTATTGAATTAAATGATGGAACCTTTTTTAAGAATATTCAAATTGTTTTTAATAACACTTTAGAAAACTTTTCAGAAATTTGTAAATTAACTATTAGTTCTTCTATTAAAGTATTTGGTAAATTTATTTTGACAGAAAATGCAAAACAACCATTTGAAATACAAGCAAATAACATTGAAATAGAAAATCTATCAGATAGCACTTATCCTCTTCAAAAGAAAAAGCATTCTTTTGAATATCTAAGAACCATTTCTCATTTGCGTCCAAGAGCCAATACTTTTAATGCTGTATTTCGTGTAAGAAGTGCTTTGGCCTACGCTATTCATAAATTCTTTCAAGAAAGAGGCTTTGTGTATGTCAATACCCCTCTTCTTACTGGTAGTGATGCAGAAGGTGCTGGCGAAATGTTTAATGTCAATTCTTTTGATTTGACTGCTATTCCAAAAAACAAAGATGGAAGTATCGATTTTTCACAAGACTTTTTTGGGAAATCGACTCATTTAACCGTTAGTGGTCAATTAAATGCTGAGACCTTTGCTCAGAGCTTTTGTAATGTTTATACTTTTGGACCTACTTTCCGTGCTGAAAACTCTAATACTGTAAAACACGCAGCTGAATTTTGGATGGTAGAGCCTGAAATATGTTTCGCTGATTTAAACGATGATATGGACTTAGCAGAAGATATGATTAAATATATCTTCCAATATGTATTAGATACTTGCCCAGAAGAAATGGAATTTTTCAATCAATTTATTGATACTGGATTATTAGAAAGGTTAAACCATGTTATTAGTTCAGATTTCGTGAGAATTTGTTACACAGATGCTATCAAAGAATTAGAAAAATATAATGACAATTTTGAATATAAAGTTTCTTGGGGTGTTGATTTACAAACAGAACATGAAAGATATCTATGTGAAAATATTTTTAAAAAACCCGTTTTTGTAACAGATTACCCAAAAGATATAAAAGCTTTTTATATGAAACAAAATCCAGATGGTAAGACAGTTGCTGCTAGTGACTTACTTGTTCCAGGTATTGGAGAGATTATTGGTGGTAGCCAAAGAGAAGAAGATTATAATAAGTTATTAAATCGAATGAAAGAATTAAAGATGCCTATAAAAGAATATGACTGGTACTTAGATTTAAGAAAATATGGAAGTTGTAACCATGCTGGTTTTGGCTTAGGTTTTGAAAGAGCTATTATGTATTTAACTGGTATGCAAAATATTCGTGATGTTATTCCTTTCCCTCGAACTCCCAAAAATTGTGAATTCTAAAATTTATCTTTTTTTACTAATAGAGACACCTCCAAAATCAATTTTTGGAGGTGTCTCATTGGATTTAGTGTTTTCTAAGCCTTTCTAACTCAGATTTTACTAAATCTATCATCTGTTTTCTATCAAAGATAGAAACAGATGATACTTCTATAACATTCTCTACATGCCATGGATACAATCCTTGGCTATGCATCGACCGTGCAAGTTCTCTTGCTCGAGTCTTTAAGTCTTCCCTCATGATGCTCCTTTCCTCCTAGCTGTACTGTTTGCTAGGATTTTTTATGCTTATTTCTATTTTATTATACCATATTTTACATAATGATGCAATGGTGTTTTAAATCGAACGCTTTCATTCTTTCAACTAATTCTTTTAGATTTCTTTTCCATAATAAGAATCTAATAAAATTTGTTTTAATTCTGTTACTAATGGCAATCTTGGATTTGCTGTTGTACATTGATCTTCAAAAGCTCTATCTGCTAACATATCTACTTTAGCTAAGAATTCTTGTTCTTCAATTCCAGCTTCTTGTAAAGATTTTGGCATGTTTAGATGTTGATTCATTTCTTGTATTTTGGCAATCAAACTAGAAATCCCCTCTTCTTTACTCTCTGCTTTCAATCCAACTTTTTTTGCTAATTGATAATACTTTTCATCAGCAATAAAATACTCATATTTTGGAAAAGATACAAACTTGGTTGGTTTAGAGCTATTATACTTGATAACATATGGTAATAAAATTGCATTAATTCTACCATGTGGTAAATGGAATTCTGCTCCAATTTTATGAGCCAAAGAATGGTTAATTCCTAAGAAAGCATTAGTAAATGCCATTCCAGCTAAGGTACTACTATTATGCATTTTTTCTCTTGCTAATTTATTGGTTCCATCTTCATATGCTATTTCTAAATATTGCATAACAATTTCAACTGCTTTTTCTGCCAAACCATCTGTATAGTCTGATGCCATGTTTGATACATAAGCTTCTATGGCATGTGTTAATACATCCATTCCTGTATCTGCTGTAACGGATTTTGGTAAGCTCATAACTAAATCTGGGTCTACAATTGCTACATCTGGTGTTAATTCATAATCTGCTAATGGATATTTTTTATTGTTTTCTTTGTCTGTAATAACAGCAAAAGATGTTACTTCTGAACCAGTTCCTGATGTAGTTGGTATAGCTACCATTTTGCACTTGCTTCCCAATTTTGGAAATTTGTAAGTACGTTTTCTAATATCCATGAATTTTAATTTTAATCCTTCTACATCAGCATCGGGATGTTCATAAAATAGCCACATTCCTTTTGCTGCATCAATTGGGCTTCCTCCACCTACAGCAATGATAACATCTGGCTTAAAGTTCTTCATTGCTTGCACACCTTTTTTTACCGTTTCAAAAGATGGGTCTGATTCTACCTCACTAAATATTTCAGAGTGTACATATTGATGTCTTTTCCTTAAATGGTATAAGATTTTATCCACATATCCTAATTTTATCATGCCTTCATCTGTTACAATGAATGCTCTTTCGATATCTGGCATCTTCTCTAGATATTGAATTGATCCTGCTTCAAAATAAATCTTTTCTGGGATTTTAAACCATTGCATATTAACTCTCCTTTTCGCAACTCTTTTAATATTTATTAAATTAACAGATGATACATTTGCTGTTGTTGAGTTTCCGCCAAACGATCCACATCCTAATGTTAAAGATGGCATATTGGTGTTATAAATATCACCTATTGCTCCATGTGTAGATGGAGAATTAACAATGATTCTTCCTGCCTTCATAGTTTTTGAAAATTTTAAATTAATTTCTTTTTCTTCCGAATGGATAACTGCTGAATGTCCAAGTCCACCAAATTCTAATAATCTTTCTGCTTTATCAATTCCTTCGTCAGCATTTTCTACAATATAATAGGTTAACACTGGACTTAACTTTTCTTTTGAGAATGGATAATCTCTTCCAATTCCTTCTTCATATACTACCAAAACTTTTGTATCTTCTGGCACTTCAAATCCAGCTTCTTGTGCAATTCTGTATGGTGATTGCCCTGGTACATGAGATTTTAACTTAAAGCCATATTCTTCCTTATATTCAAACATGCTTGCTTTTAATTTTTCTTTTTCTTCTGGATTGACAAAATAACAGCCAGCTTCTTTCATTAAAATTTCAAATTCTTGGTATATCTCTCTGTCAACTAAAACAGCTTGTTCTGATGCACATATCATTCCATTATCAAATGCTTTTGATAATACTAAATCATTTACTGACGTTTTTAATTTTGCACTTTTATGGATATAACATGGGACATTTCCAGGTCCTACTCCTAATGCTGGTTTCCCACAAGAATAAGCTGCCTTTACCATTCCTGTTCCCCCTGTTGCTAAAATTAGATTGACATCTGGATGGTTCATTAATAATCGAGTGGCTAATACACTTGGTTCCTCTATCCATAAAATACAGTTTTCTGGTGCTCCTGCTTTGATGGCTGCTTCTCTTAATATGCTTGCTGCTTGGCTGCTACTTTTTTGGGCAGATGGGTGAAATCCAAAAATTATTACATTTCTTGTTTTAGCTGCTATGATAGATTTAAACATTGTTGTAGAAGTTGGGTTTGTTACTGGTGTTACGCCTGCAATAATTCCAACTGGTTCCGCAATTTCTACATAATCTTCTTCCTCGTTTTCATTAATAATTCCCACTGTTTTTTCATATTTAATACTATGATATACATATTCTGTTGCAAACATATTCTTTGTTATTTTGTCTTCATAAATGCCTCTTCCTGTTTCTTCTACTGCTAATTTGGCAAG
The DNA here is from genome assembly GCA_948585895.1 of uncultured Clostridia bacterium. Lineage (GTDB taxonomy): Bacteria > Bacillota > Clostridia > TANB77 > CAG-508 > CAG-269. The sequence continues at coordinate 5,274 of CAPBNZ010000074.1, forward strand.
TTCCATATGATGTTCTAAACCTGCCATTGACATTGCTTTTGTGATATTATCTACAGTTTCTTGACTTAACTTCATGTATTCCTTTGATGCAATTTTTGCTTTTTCAACTAATTCATTTATCATATTTTGAACTTTTTGTTCCTCTTCTTGGCTTATGGTATCTTGCATAAATCATTCCTCCTCATTCGTATTTAGTTTAACCATATTTATTATATATTATTAGAAAAATTTGTCAAGAAGTTTTAGTAAGAGATAACATCCTTTTCATTTTTTGTAAAATACTCACCTATAATAGAAAAAAGGGTACCTATTTTATTTAGTCCCTTTTGTTTCCTTATATAAATATTTTTGTGGATTGATATGTTCTCCATCCATTCTAATTTCTAAATGTAAATGGGCACCTGTTGAATTTCCCGTTGATCCAACTGCCGCAATTACTTCTCCAGCTTCTACTTTTTGCCCGACTGTTACATACATCTTGCTAGTATGGGCATACCACGTTTCAAACCCATTTCCATGGTCTACTTTGACTAAATTTCCATAAGCTCCCTGATAACTAGCATGTGTTACCGTTCCTTCTGCAATTACCTTAATAGGAGTCCCTGCTGGTGTTGCAATATCCAACCCTGTATGGTTAGAACTTCTAATTCTACTGCTAACCCCATAACGTGAAGAAATAACTCCTGAAACTGGTACATAAGCTAATTTGATTCCCTTAATCTCTGGCATATCTTTCATTCTGTCTTGCTCTTCTTCTAATTTTTTTTGCTGTTCTAATTTTTGTGTGACTTTTGCTTGTATATCCGTTTTTGCTACTTCCAGTTCTGTCGTTGTAACTTCTTCTTCCTTCTGAGTATATTTTTCTATTATGCTTAAGTCCAATTCCTTTTCTTGGTTTTCTTCTTTTACCTTATGAATTAGTTCTTCTGCTTCTTCTATCGTATCTACTGTGTCTAGTGTTTCATTATTTAAAGCAATTTCATAATATTTGTAGGTAATGTCTACTTCTTGTTCTACTGTTGCTATAATTTCTTGTTCGTTTGTTTTTATGGTTCTGTCTACAAATTTTAGCTCATATTCTGGATTTACTTTTATATCAATTGCCTCTATATTCTTTTCTTCCTTTTGTAGAATCCTTTCTTTTACCATTTCTTCTAAAGCTTTTTTATTTGATACATATCCTAATTCTTCTTCAGAAATACTTACCTTATACATTGGTTTATATTTAATTAATACCATCGCGATAATAAAACCAAAGGCTATTACTGTAATGTTAAAATACTTTAAAATTTCTTTTGTATAGTATTTTAATTTTTTACTTAAAATAAAATTCACTCTCCTTTTTGGAACTTTTTTAACACGACTAAAGTCTATTATACTATATATTCTTTCCAAAATCAAATTATGTATACTGTTTTTGTCCCAATTTGTCAATTTTTTAACAAAAAATATGGACTTATTTTACAATTTTCCCATTTATTACTTTATTTTACTCCTTTTTTCTCCCTTTTTCTTACTTTTACTTTTTGTGAATTCACTTATTATTCACATGTTAAAATTCTGTCTAAAAATTATTATATGTCTTTATATTAACTTATATGTTTTATTTATATGTTTTAGTTTCTGTAAATTTAAACTATAAAATGCTATATTAAACGATGTAGAAGAGGAAGGTGATTAAAAATGGCATTAGATTATTCAGTAATCGGTCAAAGGATTAAGCAAGCAAGACTTGCCAAAAATTTAACACAAGAAGATTTAGCAGAACAAATTGATATTTCCGTTGCTTTTTTAAGTAGAGTAGAAAGAGGAAATTCCCATATAAATTTAAAAAGATTGAATCAGCTTTGTGGTTTATTAGATGTTACAGAAGGATATGTCTTAAATGGTGCTTCTAGTAGCTCAAAGAACTATTTAAATAAAGAATTTTCTGAATTAATAAAAGGATGTTCGCCAGAAAAACAGAAATTAATTTACAATGTTGCAAAAGCTATTGTAGAAACAGACATTGAATCAGAATAAAATTAAAATTTTAGTTTGTAAAAAACCTGTATTGAAAAATATTGGTTTTTTTTATTTTTATACTTAATACCTGACAGTTTTTCGTGAGATGAATACTATTTTATAATTTTTGTTTTTATATCCACTTCTTCATA
>CAPBNZ010000075.1 GCA_948585895.1 uncultured Clostridia bacterium
AGAGCAATCTTTGCATTTATAGGTTTGAACATTATTTTTGGTATGTCCATTTTTAACAATATTAAATCCATGACAATATGGACACAAATGTTCATTTTTTTCAAATAAGGCAGTTTTAGAAATAGTTTGTTTTCTAGTTTTTAAAATATCTAAAGCATGTTGTAATTTTATAAGTAGGTCTTCAATTTGAGCAGGGACTAAATCATAAATATTACTATTCTCTATCACCATAATATTAACCTAAAAATATCCTTGATTAGCCAGCCCAAATATTATTTGCTTAGAATAAATTTAGAAATGCTGGCTAATCAAAGATATTTCCTTTCCAAATTCATTCTAAGCATTTATAGTATACCATTAATTTATAATTTTTACTAGTCCATCACGCACAAACTAGGACATAGCGTTTAAAAAAACAAAAAATTTATTTTTCTTCTGATTTAACTTTGCAAATATTCTTTCCAAAATTCATCAAGATTTTGATAAAATACTTCATCTATCATATAATGATTTTTATCAGTTATAAAATGAAATTTGAAATTATTCATATTTAATAAATCTGTTTTATGATTGTTATCTAATAAATATATTTCTGCAAACTTTTTTTCTTTTTGTAATAAATCATTTATTTTTATCCATTCTGACGCATTTTCTTCAGTTATTTGTGGCATTCCCTTATATTCTGATGTTATAAATACATCAAAATCAAATATTCTATCTGGATATTCAACAATTAAATTACCTGTATATTTTGGATTGAAAATTTCTATTCCTGCCTCTTCTTTAAATTCTCTAATAGCCGTCTGTTCTCCTGTTTCAACATCTTCAATTTTTCCACCAGGAATATCATAAAAATCTTGCTTATCATCATTTGTAATATATTTAATTGCTAATACCTTATCTTCTTCTAATAAAAATGTTCTAACAGCTTTTCTTACGGGTTTCACATAAATCATCTACTTTCTTTAATTATGACTAGTTCTCATTTTAATTTAATCCAAGTTTGCATACCTTTTTTATCTATATGAAATGGGTTTAATTTAATTACTTCATCTATAACTATTAATGTTGCATAATTGCTATTGTTTTTGCTAATCCAAAAACTTTCATCTACACATAATTGTTTATTGTATTTATTCTTTATTTCTTCTATTGGAGTTTCATTTAAATTGAAGAATAGCACATCTTTTATAGTAAAGTAGGCAACTACATTTCCACTAGATTTTTTTACAATAACTATATCATCTTTAGATATTTGATTATATGGCAGTATTTTATTTTTACTAAATCTTGATTCAATAGTTTTTATATCATCTAACATATAAGTTAAATAAGGCTCACTAAACACCCCTAAATGTAATGATGTATTTTTTATTTTTGTTAAATCTTTAATTGATAATTGATCTGCAAGATTTTTAATTATTTGATTATACATTTTTTTCTCCCTCATACAATTTATTTTTTATTTCTTCTTATAAACTTTCTAAAAATTTTATAAGAAAATTAAATGTTTTTAACCATGAACTGATGTAGGTTGTTTCGTCTATTGAATGGATTTTTACCATATTAGCTCCAATAGAAATGATATCTAAATCTGCTATTCTTTTTTTTATTGAAGAACATTCAGTTCCACCATGTCCAATTTCTTCTTTTGGATATTCATTAAATTCACGGAAATATAAATTTTTATATTTATTGAATAATTCTGATTCTTTATTCACTTTCCATACAGAATCCCTATATATTTCATTAACTTGAAAATGATTATTTAAGGCTTTACTTTTACTGCTAATTCCATCTAATTCAATTTCATCAATACTTCTAACGATATAGTAAATTTTTACTTCATTATCCTTTGTTTTTATTATACCTAAATTTCCAGATGCATTATTACTTGATATATAGCCACACTTTAACTCTAATATTTCATTTATAATATTTCTAGTATCTTCTTCAGAAAAGGAATATCTACTATCTACTTTTTCTATTTTAGAGTCTAAATTTTTAAATATTTTCTCAACATCAAGGTTTGTATGAATTATCACTTCACAATAGGTAGCTAGATCATTTTCAAATGTACCACCATTTATACGACTTAATAAAATATCCTTTTCTTTAAGCAATTGTGCCATGGTTGTTATTGCATTATTTCTAGATAATTCAATATTCTCCCCAGAATTGCCACCTGGGAAATTATCGATTAATATTTTATAACTAGGCAAATTATTTTCAATTATTTTTCCTTTTATGGAATATTCATTTAATATATCCCCATCAGAACCATTAACTACAACATCATCTTTAGCATAGTCCAAATTAATTAATCTTTTACTTTCAACTTTAGAATAAGGGAATGTTACTGCACCTTTAAATGTAGTCTCTTCTTCAACAGTAAAAAGGAAGTCTAGATCAGGATGTTTTAAATTATTATCTTCCATAATAGTTAACATCATAGTAAGTCCAACACCTTGATCTGCACCAAGCGTTGTATCTTTAGCAGTTACTTTATCTCCATCAATGATTACTTCAATTCCATCATTTAGAAAATCATGATTACTGCCTTTACTTTTAACACATACCATATCTAAATGGGCTTGTAATGCTATTGGTTTAGAATTAATATTACCTTTTTTCTTAATTAAAACATTATTATTTTCATCTTTGAAATAATAAAGATTATTTTCTTTGGCAACATTAACAAAGAAGTCTGCTATTTTTTCTTCATGACCTGATTCTCTAGGAATTCTAGAAATTCTTAAAAAGTTATTAATTAAGGTTTCTTTCATAACAAGTCCTCCATTTTATTAAATAAACTGCCAAATTCTATTATATTGTTCCATTTGCTTTTCTTTAGTTATTTGTGCTACAGGATGATATAGAGGAACAATAACAAAATTTTCTATTTCTATTATAGGATACTCTTCTATTGTTTTTGTTAAATTATCTCCTATTTTAAAATCATAAATATTAGCAAGTGAATATAAAGGGTAATATCCTAAAGTTAATATTATTCTTGGTTTTACTATTTCTATTTGCCTATGTAAAAATCCTTTACAATTTAATGTTGAACATTTTAAATTGATATTATTCCCTCTATAATTGTTTCCTTTTCTTCCACACATAATAGCATTAGTAATATAAAAATTATCTATAGAATCAATTTTACCATTAAAAGATTTTACTAAATATTTTGTAAGTTGTCTCTTTGTTAGACTCTTCTCATCTTCAATTAGTTTAATCCAATTCTCTTTTATTGGATTTTCTATATATTTTTCATTTAATTTTTTCATATCTTCAAAAGGGCCCCAGTCTTGTCCTATTATCATAATCTTAGAATCTAGTCTATTATACCAATCGGTCCATATTGAAGGAATTTCTTTTGCAAATTTCGTATTTTCATATATATTAATTAGTGAATAATCGACATTGTTTTTTGAATGCATGTATATACATTTTTCACATTTACTCATATCAATTATTAATTCATCAAGTAATTTTTCTTTAATATTATCACCGCCTTAATACATAAATTATCATTTGCTTTATATATTTTTGAACTTATCTAATTTTTTGAGTAGTTGAATTTTCTTATTTATCTTAATTTTATTTTTTTTATACTTTCTTGTCATTCCAAACTTCATTTATATGTTGAGTAAGTGCCATTATAAATGCTTCTTTTGTTAAATCTATCCTGTTAATTATTCCTTTAGTAACAAAATTAATTCCACCTTTTCCACTTCTTAAATCATTCTGTTCAAATATTTTATCCATAACTTTACCTAAATCTGTTGCTATTATTTCCTCTACATATTTATTTGGAACAGGGAATGCTGAACTTGTACCCCAGCTTTCATAACCATGTTTATCTTTTATAACTGCAATATTAATAATAACCCATTTCCCTAATAAATTCGTTATTCCTGATTCTACTCCCAAAAAATATTCCGCATCTATTTGATTTTCTTCTGCATATTTTATTAAATGATCTACACGATTGCTTGCTCCTTCATAAATTTCATTGTTTACTGGCTCTTCACTTACATCGGATGACACAGGAATTCCTTCAATCTCAAAGTCTTCAAAATAATTTTGAAATGCTTCTGTTGCTCCTTCAATTTTTCCTGGATTCTTTGTTCCTATTAAAATTTTCATTACTTTACCTCCTTAAAACCATTTCTACTCCACAACCATAATGGTGTATGAATATCAATTGGTTTATATTTTGTACACTCAAATAATTCATTCCATCGATCAATTACTATTAACTGAACATCACTTTTATTTAATTCTTCATCAGTTATTAAGCCTAATCTATGTGTTGCTTTTACAACATGAGTATCAGGTGCTACTGTAAGATTTTCTATATTTTTATACTTTCTATCTGTATATTGATAAATAACATATAGCCAATAATTACATATTTTAGTTCCTGATAAATAGGGAAATTTTTTCTTATTTTCTTTTTGAATAAAATTTCGAATTTTATCTACATCATTATCTAATGAATCAAATAATTTTCTAACATCTCCATCATATAATTCTACAAATGTATTACAAAGTGATAACCATATTTCAGTTTGCTTTTGTCTTTGAAGTGCTACTTTATACTTAGTAAGAGCATGTTGTACTTCTTCAAAAGTTTTTTCTAAACATGATTTAGGATTAAATACAAACCTTGTATCCTCATCTTCATAAGTTTTATTAACACTTTGCCAAAGAGTATAAGAATTTCTTTGATAGTTTAATGCCATAGGTAATGTAAAATATAAATAATTCTGCAAACTTGATTTTTCAAAATGTGGATTAGCATCTTCAGGCATTACTTCACCACCAAGTTCCCCATTTTTATACATTATAATTAATTTATCAACTGTATTTAATATTTCACTCCTGTCAGCCATTATATCCACCATCTATATTGATAATTTCACCATTTATATAACTAGATTCCTCATTTGCTAAAAAATAAATTGTTTTAGCAATTTCACTAGGACTTGCAAACCTTTCTAAATATATTTTTGAATTTTCTTCTTCAATATAATCTTTAGGTAAGTCTTTATTCATATCCGTATCAGCCCAGCCAATAGCAACAGCATTTACTCTAATATTAGGTTTAAATTGAAATGCTAAATCTCGCGTTAAACCTTGTAACCCGATTTTGGAAATATTATAATCCAGACATTCTGGAGAAATCGTTTTGGTCCCATTCGTTGATGATACATTAACAATTGTACTTCCTGTCTTCATATATTTAGATACTTCTTTAGTAACAATAAATGCTCCTAGAACATTCACTTCTATTGTTCTTCTAAACTCATCTATTTTAATATCATCAAAATCTCTATCAAACACTATTCCAGCATTATTTACTAATACATCTATATGCCCAAATTCACTTATTATTTGTTCTACCATATTTCTTACTTCAAGTTCATTTGACACATCCGCATTAATTACTAAAGCTTTTATTCCAAAGTTACTCTCCACATATTCCTTTAATTTTTGTGCATCTTCTTCATTATTAAATGACCTAAATGCTGGATTTGCTTCTTTTTCACTATCAATATAATCTATTACAACATTATAACCATTACTAGCAAATTCAATAATTGTAGCCTTTCCATTTCCTCTTGAGCTACCAGTAACTAATACTACCTTATTATCATTCATTTTCTTGTTCTCCTTTTTCATTTCCTATTTGTTTTAATTCATTTATACTTTCTAAATAATGGATTTCTACATTTCTTGGCAAACTTTTGATTCTTCTTTGAAAATATTATATTCTTTTTCAACATGGTTCATCGCATATTCATGACTTATTTTACCAAAATCTTGCAAAATGTCTTTTCGATTCAAAATATCTAATTCTTTTTTTGTTAAATCATTTTTAGCTATAGTAGTTTCATAAAAACTAGGTATTTTACCTTCAAAAGAAGTTAAACCCATAAAATCTTTATTACCATCAGTTCCCTCAACGATTACTTCAGCAGCTGTATGTCCAATAACTGCTATCAAATGACACACTTTTATTTCCGTTACTATTTAAGTCCTATTTATATTCACTACCTACTTTAAGAACAAATCTTAATATATTAGGATTTATATTTCTACTTTCATCTATTTCTCCAACAATGACTTTTTCAACTATAGTATCAAAAGACTCTCTATCAAATTCTTTTAAAGATAAATTTACCTTGATCATATCTTCAATTTGTTGTAGTTGTAATTCAATTTTTTTATTTTCTTGTTCTAATGCTCTATACTCATTAATTTCTTTTACAATTTTAGAAATTTTATCATTAAGTTCTTTTTCCTTAGAATTATATACATCTTTATGCTCGTAATCATCTAATTTCATATCAATTAAGTTCGATAATCACTCTTCTAATATAATCTTTTCTGAATCTAATTTATCAATTTTAACCTTATAATCTGTATTTGTTATTGTATCTTTAATTGCATTTAAAAGTTTATCTTATGCTTATTTGCAATAATTGTATTATAAATTTGAACAAATATTTCTTCTAAAATGTCATCTCTTAAACATTTAGAATTAGAACATAAATCTCTACTTTCATTTCTACTTGTACAAGCCCAATAAATGTTTTGTGTGCCATCTTTCTTTTTCTTTCCCGTTCTTTTAACAAATGGTTGATGACATGAACAACATTCTAATTTATTACTAAAAGGATACATCATTTTATATTGTCCTATATATGGTCTATTTATATCAGTAAATTTTTTTAATCTTTTTTCTGCTATATCACTTGCTTGATTCCAAACTTCTCTTGAAACAATACTTCGATGGTGGTCTTGAATATAGTATTTTTCTTTTTCGGCTTTATTCTTTAATTGATGATGAGTTAATGGATCAGTTGTATAATATTTTTGTTGTATTAAATCCCCACAATATTTTTCTTGACTTATGATTCTTCGTACTGCACTTTGACACCATTTTGTACCTTTACAAGATGGGATATTTAAATCATTTAACTTTCTCGCTATAACCCTAATACCCTCATCTGCATATATTCCTACAAATTCCCATTCAGGATTCAATTTTATTTGTTCAGAGTAATGTTTTATTTGTGAATTATAACTCGTTTGTTGTTCTTCAGAATCTATGCTTACACGACAGTAAGCGCAAACCCTTTTAATTATTTTTTTAACGGAATCTTTAATATTATTTTTGAGATTAGCTGCAATAATCTCAACTTGTGCCATTTATACCTCACTTTCTTATTTGAATTTTTAGAACTTGCAGTCGTGTTCTTGAGTAATATTATACCTTATTTTCTTTAATTTCGTAACTACATTAATAAAAGTTATCTATTTTTTCTTTTAATATATATAATTGTTTTTCATTAATTAATTTTAAATTTAATAATAATTCCTC
>CAPBNZ010000076.1 GCA_948585895.1 uncultured Clostridia bacterium
ATGGTGACAAAAATGTCACCATTTAAACCCGGAACCAATGGAGACGAAACCAATGGAGACGAAACCAATCGAGATTTTCTTTCATTTTTTTTTGTTTAAATTCATATATTTAGTAAATACTAATGTTAAATCGGTTTTAAAGAAGGTGTTAAATTGAAATTAGGAGTTGCTTTATCAGGAGGAGGCGTTAGAGGAATTGCACATGCAGGGGCATTAAAAGCATTAGAAGATAATGGAATTAAAATAGATGTAATAGGTGGTACTAGTTCAGGAAGTTTAATAGCTTCTTTATATGCTATGGGATATTCTCCTTATTATATTTACATATTGTTTAAAAGATATGCAAAAGACATTGTAGAAATTAATTCTACACCAATTATATCGGGAATTGGAAACTTTGTGATGAACAAAAAAGTATGTATATCACGGACTAAAAACAGGAGAAACATTAGAAAAGGCATACAATAATATTGCAATAAGAAAAGGGATTAGAAAGATAGAAGATATTACAAAAATTCCATTAGTTATCCCAACAGTAGATGTTAAGCTTTCAAAAGAATATATTTTTACCAATCGAATACCAGAAAAATGTGAAGATAAATCACAATATATTACAGATATATCAATAGGAAAAGCAGTAAGAGCAAGTAGTAGTTTTCCAGGTGTATTTTGTCCATGTGACTTTGAAAATCATAAGTTTTTAGATGGTGGAGTATTAGACAATATTCCTGTATTAGAAGTAAAAAAACAAGGAGCAGATAAAGTAATGGCTATTAATTTTAAAGCAGATGATATAGATGAGAATAGTAATGTAATGGATATTGCCATGAGAACAATTGATATTATGGGAAATAAAATTTCAGAAGAAAGTTTAGAACAAAGTGATTTGGTATTAACAATTTCAACTGATAAGACAGGTCTTTTAGATATCGAGAAATTAGATAAATGTTATCAATATGGATATCAAGCTGTAATTGAAAATTTAGATAAAATTAAAGAAATATAATGTGCTATTTGGAATATAATATATAGATGAGGAAAGGAAGGATAATTATAATGGAAATAAGATATTTTGACAATGCAGCAACAACAAGAGTAAAGAAAGAAGTGTTAGAAGAAATGTTACCATACTTTGGTGAAAAATATGGTAATCCATCCTCTCTATATAGCATAGGAAGAGCCTCAAAAAAAGCAATAGAGGAGGCAAGAAAAAGAGTAGCAAGTTTAATTAACTGTAAACCAGAAGAAATTTATTTTACAGGTTGTGGATCAGAAAGTGATAATACAATTATCAAAGGAATTGCATATAGGAATTATAAAAAAGGAAAACATATTATTACTTCTAAAATTGAACATCCAGCAGTATTACACACTTGTCAGGCCTTAGAAAAACAAGGATATGAAATAACCTATTTAAAAGTAAATAAAGATGGATTTATTAATACAGAAGAATTAAGAAATTCTATTCGAAATGATACCATATTAATTAGTATTATGTTTGCCAATAATGAAATAGGTACAATACAGCCAGTGGAGATGATTTCCAAAATTGCAAAAATGTATAATATTGTATTTCATACAGATGCAGTTCAAGCTTGTGGAAATGTTCCAATAGATGTAAGAAGATTAGGAATTGATGCATTATCTTTATCAGGACACAAATTATATGCACCAAAAGGGATTGGAGCATTATATGTAAAAAGTAACATTGAGTTTGAAAAAATTATGGATGGAGGACATCAAGAGAAAAATAAAAGAGCAGGTACTGAAAATGTAGCAGGAATTGTAGGGCTAGGAAAAGCATGTGAACTTGCAAACCTTCATTTAAAAGAACATATGCAACATTTAAAAGGGTTAAGAGATTATTTTATTTTACAAGTAAGACAAAAAATAGAAGATGCAGTATTGAATGGAAGTGTAGAAAATCGATTACCAGGAAACGTAAACTTTTCGTTTTCAGGAGTGGATGGTGAAGCACTATTATTAAACTTAGATGCCAAAGGGATTTGTGCATCAGCAGGATCGGCTTGTACATCTGGTTCATCCGCACCTTCCCATGTTTTAGCTAGTATAGGATTATCAGATGAACTTGCACGTAGCTCTCTAAGAGTAACTTTTGGAGAAGATAACACCAAAGAGGATGTAGATTATTTGGTAGAAAATCTTTACGAAATTGTACAAAAATTAAGGAAATAATGATGGAATAACTCATTTTATTCTATATTGTAGACAAAGGTAAAAAAGAGAGGTATAAAAAGTCTGTTATGTCTTTTTATACCTTTCTCTTTTGAGTAGATAAGCCAACACGTTCATGTCAAAGAATGTTGTTTGGCTAATTATTTTGAAGTAAAGAAATAGCACATTTGATACCATCTACACTAGCAGACATAATACCACCAGCATAACCAGCACCTTCTCCACAAGGGTAAATACCAGAAATATTGGAAACTAGTTTATCATTCCTACTAATTTTTACAGGAGAAGAACTTCTTGTTTCAAGTCCTGTTAAAATGGCATCAGAATTAGCAAAGCTCTCAAGCTTAGTATCAAAAAATGGGATAGCTTGTTTTAAAGTGCTAGATATAAACATTGGCAAGATTTCATTTAAATTAGATAGTGTAAATCCAGGTTGATAAGTGGGAGTTACCTCACCAATAAATTTGGATTTTTGATTTTGTAAGAAATCACCAACTCGCTGAATTGGTGCAAAATAATTAGAGCCACCAAGAACAAAAGCTTTTTCCTCTAAATCCTTTTGAAAATAGATACCAGCTAGAGGAGAGGAACCTTTAAAATCTTTTGGCGTAACATTTACTAGAAGAGCAGAATTGGCATTGATACCATTTCTTAAAAAATTACTCATTCCATTTGTTACAATTGTATTAGGTTCACTCGAAGAAGGCATAACGACACCACCTGGACACATACAAAAAGTATAGCAGGAACGACCATTAGTAGAATGGTAAGCTAGTTTATATTCAGCAGATGGTAAATTCAATTTTGTAATTGTACCATATTGAGATTTATTAATCCACTTTTGCAAATGTTCTATACGAACTCCTACAGAAAAATTTTTAGGTTCCATGAAGACACCTTTTTTATGAAGCGTTTCAAAGGTATCTCTTGAGCTATGACCAATAGCTAGAATTACGTTATCTACTTTTAAGGTTTCTTCTAATTGATTATGAAGGGTACGTAAGCTTACAATATGCTGATTTTGGATTTCAAAGTCAATGACTTTAGTATTAAAAAGAAAAGTACCGCCTTTCGAAATAATGTATTCTCTCATATTTTTAATAATATGAATTAAATTATCTGTACCAATATGTGGTTTAGAAAGATAGGCTATTGATTTTGGAGCACCAAAATCAACAAATTTTTCTATTACTTTTCTACAAAAAGGACTATTAATACCAGTTGTCAATTTACCATCAGAAAAAGTGCCTGCTCCACCTTCGCCAAATTGTACATTGGAAAAAGTATTTAATTTTCCTGTTTTTAGAAAGCTGTCTACACTTTCTTTTCTTCTTTCAATAGATTGTCCTTGTTCAATAATAATTGGCTTTATATCATTTTCAACTAAAGTAAGGGCAGCAAAAAGACCAGCTGGACCACTTCCAATGATAACAGGAGAAGATGACAAATGTTTACTTGTTGTAATCTTTGGCATTTTAAGCTCTTTTGCTTTTTCTAATTTTCTATATTTATTTTCATCTTTAACATGGATTGCAATTGAATAGTTATAATGCACATCCTCTTTTTTTCTAGCGTCAATTGATTTTCGTACAATATGCCAATCCAATATATCTTCTTTTTTAATAGAATATTTTTTGATTGTAAACTCAAATATTTCATAATCTGGTAAATCCTTTCGGATTTGTATATTATTGATTTTTAACATACTAGCCTCCATTAAATATATTGTATACTAATTATAGCATAAGTTTTTATTCTATGCTATAATTAGCAACAAAGAAAGGATGGAAAAGAAGATGGAAGAAGAGACATGGACAAATCGAACAGAGCTTTTAATAGGAAAAGAAGCATTAGAAAAACTGAAAAAAGCCAAAATAGCTGTATATGGAATAGGAGGTGTTGGCTCATTTGTTGTAGAAGGGTTGGTAAGAGCAGGGATAGGTCATATTATTTTAATTGATAATGACATAATTGCTAAAAGTAACCTAAATCGACAAATACATGCCACACATCAAACAATTGGGAAAAGAAAAATAGATATTATGAAACAAAGAATATTAGATATCAATCCGGAGCTAACAGTTGACAGTTATATGGCACAAGAAATAACACAAGGAGAAGAAGCGTTAATAGAAAAGAGTCTTTCTTATGTAGTAGATGCTGTTGATACCATATCTACAAAAATTAAATTAATTGAAAAAGCAAAGCAATTACAAATACCCATTTTATCATGTATGGGAACAGGGAATAAATTAAATCCAAGCAAATTTGAAATAGCTGATATAAAAAACACGTCAGTTTGCCCATTAGCTAGAGTTATAAGAAAAGAGTTAAAAAAGAGGAATATCAACCAAGTAAAAGTATTATATTCAAAAGAAGAACCAGTAAAAATAAATAACTCAAAAATACCAGCAAGTATATCTTTTGTTCCATCTGTTGCAGGACTTATTATAGCAGGAGAAGTAATAAGAGATATTATAGGATAATTATCTTTCTAGCAATTAAAACTTTTCAACTTTATGTAGCGATATTTACAAATTGTTACTTAAGATTTTATTAATTTGAGAGAGAATACTTTAATTTTTTACACAGTTAGTATATAATGTCAATAATCAAAATAAATGGGGAAACATATGGGAAAAAGAATAATAAATTATAGTATAAAAATATTTTGGATATTTGTAATTGGAAGTGTATTTGGTTTTTTTGCTGAAATGTTATATGCCTTAGTTTATACAAGAACACTAGAAATAAGACAGGGATTAATTTATGGCCCATTTATACAAATATATGGTATAGGAGCAGTAGCTTATTATATATTAATTTCTAATGTACAAGACCCAAAAAAAGCATTCTTTTCAGGAATGGTTATGGGAGGAGCATTGGAATATTTGTGTTCCTTTTTTCAAGAAATATTCTTTGGCACAATTTCATGGGATTATTCTCATTTATTTATGAATTTAAATGGGAGAACATCTTTGTTATATTGTGTATATTGGGGAGTTATTGCCATTTTATATTTAAAAATGATTTATCCAGCCTTTGAAAAATTAGGAATATTCATAGAAAAAAGGAGTATCAGAATACTTACTATATTTTTTATGCTATTTATGACTTTTGATATTACTATATCTTGTATGGCAGGTAATCGACAACAGGAAAGACATCAAAATATACTTCCAAGAGGACCAATAGATGAATTTCTGGATAGAACCTATCCAGATGAATTGTTAGATAGAATTTATAATAATAAGAAAGAAGTACAATAAATTTTTAATAAAAAGGAAAAGCTTTCTACTATTTTAAAGTTCTAACCCACAGCCAAAAAGAATACAATTAAACAAAAGTATTTTGGTGGGGGTTTGCTTTATGAAATGTATATCAATCGAAGAACGTGCCATTGGTTTAGCACATTATATAATAGATTCAAAAGATACTGTAAGAGGGGCGGCAAAGAAGTTTGGGATTTCAAAGTCAACTGTACACACGGAAGTAACACTAAAGAACGGTAAAAAGAAAGAACAAGCAATTCCTGAAAGTATTGAGATTAAAGGAGTTTTTCTGGCAGAAAAAAATCCAGTTGTGAAATTTGGATTGGTAATTAAATAAAAGAATGAGCTTTATACATTATTTTCCAACAAAATAGTGACTTTTTATAATAAATGTGATATTATTATTAAAATTCACTAAAGAAAACAAATGCCAATAAATAGGTGTTTGTTTTTTGTATATAAGGAGAAAATATGAAGAAAATAGATGTTCAAAATGCAATAACAAAATATTTATCGAGTAACCATTTTACAATAGTTGATACTTTATCCAAACAATATTCAATTTCATCATATGAACAATATATTGAATGTTTTATTCTAATATGCAAAACATATCAGAATAATATTACAGAATTTTATGAAGAGGGAAGAGATTTCATAGATAAAATGAATAGTTTTATAAACAATACTATTCAAAATGTAGAAGATGAATCATTAGAAAACTATGTTGATAATAATTTAAAAAGTGAGTTAGGATTTGATTATTATAAATCTGTAAATTTAATTAGTATATATCCTAAAAGTTTTTTACTTCAAAGAGAATGTTCTCAAGAAGCTTTTACCAATATTTATAGTGAATTGGGCTATGATATGCTTAAACAATATATAGAATTAGTAAAATCTCCATCAAGTTTTTCATCTTATATAAATGATAGTAATAGGCAAATTGTTGCAATGAAGTTTTTATTATTTAAAACTGATCATCATAGTTCAGCAAAATTAAAACGAGATTATTCAGCAAAAACTATATACCAAGAGACTAGCAATAATATAACTGAAACTATTTCTGCTATTACTAAAGAAAAAGAAGATTTTATAAATTATATGAATGAGCAGAAAGAAAACTATAATAACTGGTTTGAAGATACATCTGATAAAATGGATAATTTTGTTCTTAATCATAGTAACGAACTTTCTAATTTAGAAGGAACATATGAAGAAAAATTAAAGATTGAGAAACCAGCAGAATTTATGTTTCAAAAATCAGAAGAATATAAAAAATCTTTTTATTTGTGGTGTATAGCAATAGTTGTATTATCTTGTATATTGATAATATTACTTGCATTTATAGTAAATCCACAAGTTACTTTTAGTGATAAATTGATAACAGTCAATGTGTTAAGTAAAGATATGCCAGTTTATAGTAGTGTTATACTTTTAGCAATGATATCACTTGTAGTGTATATCTTAAGAATTTTTATAAAAATGGCTATATCGTCTAAACATTTAATGGAGGAATATAAACAAAAATATTCATTAACATATTTTTACTTATCACTTGTTAATAATGGTAATATAGAAGATGAAAAATCAAGAAATATAATTTTAACATCTTTATTTACAAAAGCTGATACAGGATTACTAAAAAATGATAATTCTAATGATTTAGAAAAAACATTATTATCACAATTAATTAAATAAAAATTTTTATAAAGCTTTAAAAGTAAAATTTTAGGGCTTTATTTTTTTGACCTAAAAAAATCATACTAAAAACAATTTTAAAAGCCACAAA
>CAPBNZ010000077.1:0-6760 GCA_948585895.1 uncultured Clostridia bacterium
AATCTTATTAAGTCTACATCGGCTCTTGTTCTATCATAAATTGGTTCAATCCACATTTCCATCACCTACTTTTATCACAGTACTATTACCGCTCCATGCTCCATTATAATTAATATTGTTTTCTACTAAGTATCCTATCAATCCACTGCTAAAATCTGTCTCAATTGGTAATACTGTTCTTGTATCTTTAGTAATATCTCCCCTATTATTAAATGAATAGATATTTCTATTGTTGTACCAATCACCAATAAATTCTTTTAACTTAACTTTTTTTGTGCTTTCGGATAATTGTGTAACTAAATCATTTTTATAAGTAATGTCTTCTCCATCAAAATTATAATTCTTTGAATCTACTGTTTGACTAACATTGATTTTATTACCAAATATTTCTAAAGAAGTTGGTTCATTTTCGTTAGGAATAACTTCTAAAACTGCATACCGACCATAATAAACTTCACTAACTATTGCTCCGCCAGTTATTCGAGAACTAATATTAGTTGCTAAATTATATTCTATTTCAATAATTGAAGTTCCGTTTATATGTAAATCCTCATTCTTGAATAGTTCGCTAACCGCATTATCTATTGAATAATGATTTATATAAACAATAGAATTATAAAGCTCACTATTTATTCTTACAGTTGGTTTACTTGTAATAAAAGCATAATCCATTTCATCTTTACTTACTTCATAGATAAATGGTTGGATATTGATAATATTTTCTCTATTAGTAAACAGTACACAATTTCCAGTAGTCGCAATTATTTGCAATAACTGTCTAGATTCCAATTTTGGAAGTGGTGCCTCCGTTTTAATTGATTTTAGCCCCTCCCATAAATTGTATTGGGTACTATCTATGTTATTATCACTAAGGACATCTATTGCTAACTCATAAAGACTTCTACCATTTGAATTATAGACCCCTTTTTTATAAACATTCGTGAGATAGTTAATCAATGTTGTAGTATTGAATGTAACTTGATTTTCTTTAACATCTGCTGACCCAGTCAATAGCATATTGCCACCTAAAATCCATTCTATAGTTCCATCGTCTAATTGATAGCCCCATTCATAAGATATAGGTTGTTGTTGAAGTATATATCTGTACCAACCCTGCGGGTTATCTGGGTTAAACAATTTATTCATATTATCAATTGTGAATTTAAAAGTATGAGTCGGCAACTCACTGTTTATCATAGTAGTTTTTTCTTTACTTTCCGCACTTATGATATTTTTATCTGTGTAGACTTCTAAAATACCAACCAATAATTGATTTATTCTTATTCTGCGATAAGGCAAACTAGATTCTAAAAAAGATATTTCTATTCGATTCCAACGAACTAATTCATCGTTATCAGCAAATATCAATCTTTCCTTATAACTATTTAAAGTATAATCTTTATCCATAATTGCTTTATCGTCTCTATAAGCCTTTACATTTAATTTTTTAGCATAATTTCCATCAATACTATCAAATGTCATTGTGAGACCTAAAGTCGTTAAATAGACATCGGATTCTAATTTTATGCTTGGCATATCATTATACTGACAATTTTCATCACTCATATAAGAACTTACATAAGTTTGCTCTAATTCTTCACTTCCATAAAGCGGTTGTCTACCATCAAGAATCCAAAAGTTTTTTTCTAAGGTTGCATAGTTTTTAATTTGTATAATTTCTTCATTTTTTATATTTTGAATATTGCTAAATATTTCTTCATTATTAACAGAAACATTTGGATTAGCCTCTGGGTCTATTATGTTAAATTTAACTTTCAAAAATCCAAGATTTCTCTTAGGTTTTTTTAGTTGTTCAATCATCTCTAAACTTGCCATAATTAATACCCCATATCAATAATATCTACTTTAACACCTTTGTATTCTGTAGGCTTTTGTACAGATTGATAATTTTCCCATTTGTTTGGTGTTCCATGCAAATTGCCAAAATAAAATCTACGAACTATAACGTCCATTTCCTCACTATCAAAATAAGTCAAAAGAACTTCAAAATTAGCTACTTTTTCCTTCAACCAGTTATAATCTTCTAAAGATAGAAAAGGAAAAACTAAATTGCTAAATTTATTGATTCTTCTATTTACAGGTTGTGCAATGGTTTGTCCTCGTACATTACGGGTTCCCTCTACTAATTGCTCATTTTCCTCTAAATATCCAATAGAGGGATTACTTGGCAAAGCTTCACCATTAAAAAGAAATAATGGGTTTTTACCTTTTTTTAACATTTCTTATTCCTCCTTAATAGTTGAATGTTGGATTCTTTCCGCCATCATAACCTTTGTTATTTTTTGCTTTATCATAAACTATAACTAATTTATCTCCATCAATTTCTGTTCTACCATAAACTTCAAGTTCTTGTTTTTGACTAGTTTTATTATTCACTCCTGTTTCTTCAATAGCTTCTTTCATCGTTTCTTTCATCATATCTCTAGGGGATACAATTTCAGGATTAGACTTAGCATTTGAATATTCAGCTACTTTAACTACAGTTTCTTTATCTAAAACTCCTCCACCTGCTAATTCTGGAATTTGTGGTATTGAAATTGTACTGATTAACCCTTTAAATGGTTTACCAATTATAGGAAGGTCTATATCTCTTATTTTTTTCAAAGCAGAATTGATCCCATCAAATGGAACTTTGACTACTTTATTAATACCTTTAATTAAAGCATTTACAATAGATTTGAATGAATCAACTATACCATCTTTAATTCCATCAAATACTTTTCCACCTGTAGAGAAAACTTTTTTAACAGCATTCCATGCATTGCTAAATGTATTTTTAAAGAATGTTGCAACAGTAGAAAATACAGTTTTAACTCCATTCCATCCATTTTCTGCACCAGCTATTAAAATCTTCCATACTCCACTAAATAATGATGATATAGTATCTACAACGCCTTGAATATATCCTTTTATTCCATCCCATGCTTTGTTCCAATCACCAGTAAAAACACCAATAATAAAATCTAGGATTCCGTTCAAACTATCTATAATTCCACCAATGATTCCACATAGCCCTTCTATAGCAGGTTCTAAAACATTCTTAATATTTTCAATTACGCCATTTATAATTGGTTTCAAACAATTCCATACTAATCCAATAGCTACAATAATTTTTGATATGCAAGCTAAAATTTTATCTACTACAGGTGCTAAATATGTTTCATACATTTCAGCTATCCAAGAAATAACATCTTGCACATATCTAAATAAATCAGACATAATTATAAAAACTGTATTTAATGCATTTTGAAAATCATCACTCATAACCCAACTTAATAAAGATAAAGATATACTATCAACAATATTTTGAATTGCTATAAATATATTTGCTATGGATTGAATAATGGATGTTCCACTTCCAACATTTTGCCATGCTATAGAAAAAGCTTTTCCTAATTCTCCTACAATATTAAGCATGTTAGTAAATATTTGCATAAAATTTTCAACTATTTTTTGACCCGTTCCATTAGTCCAAACATTAAAAATAGAAGTGAATACTGACACTCCTAGTTTCTTTATTCCTTCAAAAGCCTTTTTTAAACTCTTAATAAAAGCTTGTCCCTTATTACCCCAAGCTTGTTTTATTGGGTCAAATAAAGTTGCCAATACTTTTTTAGCCTTTTCTATCCAGTCAAAAAGAAAATCAAGTTTACTTAAATCAATAGGTTCTACTGTAATCAGTTTTTTATCACTACCACCTGAACTACTATCTTTATTGATAGTGTGAAATTCATCTAAGCTAGACTGTGTATCATTCAATTTTTTTGTTGATTTAGCTTGATTATCAATTGCCTTAGCATTCGCTCTAGCTACAAGATTGATTCCTGTGAGAGCTTGTACAAAAGCATTTACATAGCTTACAGCTTTTGAGAATAAATTAACTATATATTCTAAAACAGGTGCCAGTAGACTTCCTAGTACATTCCAACAATTTTGAATAGAATTAGATAATTGTGTATCATAGCTTAAATATGATTGCATAGCTTTACTAATCATACTAAACGCTGTTCTAACGCTTAATAGTCCTAAAGCAAATTTTTTAATAGATTTTATTCCATTATTAAAGGTAGATGTGAAACTTTTACTCAAATTTTTGCTATGTGATAATATATTCTTAAAATTACTACTCAAACTAGCTATTTGACTTCTAGTCACTTTAACTTTAGTTTTTATTTTATCAAAAGCATTAGAAGTTCCAACACCTGCACTTTGACCCTGATTTCGTAATTTTCTTAGTCGATTTTCAAGTTTTTCAATATCAGCCTCAATCTTCATCGTATCTCCAACTTCAAATCCCATATCAGCTTTTGCTAATGAATTTTTTAAATCCTCTATTTTAGTCATCAAATATTCTTGTTGCTTAGTGGTTTCTTGAATAGAAGATGTATAACTCTTCATTTGGACTTTCATTTGAGATACACTTGAAGCACTTTGACTAGCCATACTCTTTGCTTGAGTGGTTAAATTTTTCATAGGTTCAACACTCTTAGCTACAGCTGATTTAACTTCATCAGTTATCTTCTTAATACCACTCATAGCATCAGTAATATTAGCCTTTATAATTATTTCTAGCTCTTCTATTGTAATAAGTCATCACCTCTTTTTCTTTTCAGTGATTCCTTATTTATCCTCTTTACTCGTTTCTTGCCTCAACTCTTCTGTCAACTCTAACATCAAATTGACTAAATCTTCCCCCTCACTAGCTTTTCGTTCATAAACATTCAATTTAGCTAACTCTTCTTTAAATAAATCCTTATAAATTTCTTTAACTAAATTTAGGTTTTTAGGATTTTTAGCAGTCATTCCTGCACCGATTAACTTATTTCCTAAGTTTTCCATTAACCAAATATTATTCTTTTCCTCATCTTCTAATTGGAGAGAACGAGATTCTACATAAAGTTTTGTATCTCTATAGGTAGAATTCCAAAACTCTTGAGGTTTCATTCCAAAACGATAAGCCAAAGGTTCTAACTTATAGATTAAATCTATCCAGTCTAACCTTTGTACCCTTTGAACTCTTCCGCTACTACTTCTCCCATCACTTTTTCTGCTGTGTTGGTAATTACTTGGTTGATGTCGAAGTCGGCTAGTGGATTGTTCATTTGAGTTTCTAACTCCTCCTTCGTCATCTTTTTGCCGAAAAAACTTTTATCATTTATCTCCTCAGCTAATAGCTTATAAATATCTTCATAGCTTCTTGGCTCTTCCTCAGTAGCTTCATTTACCCACGCTTCCATTAAATCGTAAACTCTATTATAATCTCCACTTAACCCTTTCTGAACGTCATTATCAGCGAACTCCATAAGAAAATCAGCTAAAAACTCAAAGTCAACATTGTTTAACGCTTTAAAAAAAGCATCTCTTAAATTTTTTACATTTAACTTTTTATTCATTCCTACTATTTTTTTCATAGTAGCTGTAAATGAATATTCTTTGTCTTTTACTTTTAAAATCATAATAAAACCTCTTTCCTTTTACTTTTTATCTTTGGTAGTATCCTCTACCTTTTTATTTTCTTTTGCTTCTTTTTTTGCCTCTTTGATTTCTTCAAATCTAGGATTAGCACGAAAATGTTTAAGATGTTCCGAATTAGTAATATCCCAAACACGCCCCGTTTTCTTTTCTCTAAACTTAGCCATAAATTATTACCTCCTAATTTCCAACTGGTGCTGTTGGTAACCCGTGTGATTCTCTTACACTAGAGTTTCTATATAGAGTTAGAGTATCTTTAATAATATCTCCAGCTGTAATAGTATCTCCTGTTAGGTCCATTTGAGCAGAGAAAGATTTAACTAAAGGTTCTTCTCCATCAGCACAAGTAGATTGAGGATAACGAATAAAGAAGTAAAAACTTTTATTACTATCAGCTTTTTCTTTTAAACCGTCGTGTTGTTCACTCTTATAAAGAACTGGAATAGCTGGAGTGGTAGCTTTCTTACTACCTTTACTTTGTTCCTCTCCGTCCATATCAGTAGTTTGATATGAAGTAGCTTCCGCTGGGTCTTCAATCGCTGGAATTTCCTCAGTGTACATAATTAAATCCAACTCTTCTTCGGTTGGATATTCTTTTTCGCTAATATAAATTTTAGTTAAGGTTCCCGTTTTAGGAGTAGCAAATAATTGTAATTGTAATTTCATATTTTAATTTTCCTTTCTATTTAATTCTCTCTAAACTATTTGTGAGAGCATTATAAAACACCTCATAGCTTCCCCCGTAACGATGACACTTTGTGTTTTCGTCATAGAGGTCTATAGGTGTTCCTGTTCTCGTAAAATTATATCCTCTTAATTTACTATCTATTTCATCAGCTAACTCTATACTAGATGACTTTCTTTTAGTCCACGCCTCAATAGTAATTGAAAATCTTGATAATATTGGTACATCTTCTCCGTTCTTTTCGTCCAACCTCATAGGAGCTTGAGCTACTATACACGGAAATATAGCCTTTCCATCAGGGTTTTCTCTAACTACTTCCTTTAATATGGATTCTAATATGGATATAACCATATTATAAAATTCACTTACTTTAAATTCTTTCACTTTAATACCTCCATCAATAACTTTCCTATTCTTTCATTTACTAAGTCAGCATTTTCCTGACGAGAGGAAAAAGACGCTGGACGCATAAATGGAAATGGTTTAGTAGCAAACATCAAATAAAATTGTTGCCCATCTATAACCACTATTCTTTCAGGACTAAATTGTCTATCTACCTTTTCTACAGGTAAAAACCAATAT
>CAPBNZ010000077.1:6770-6999 GCA_948585895.1 uncultured Clostridia bacterium
AGCTATAAATGTTTTAGTCTTACCTATATGAGGTAGCTCCGCTTTAGTTCCTGTCCCAAACTCCAAAAATGGAGCATAAGAAAATAAGTCTTTATCAGTATAAACTCTACCAACAACTTTGCCTTTGTCAAAATCTAGTATCTCAATAGGAATATATTTCTCATCTTTATTTCCCCGCTTATTTTGTAAAGCTTTTTCTTGGGTATTTTTCAAAGAATCATTCACGCCC
>CAPBNZ010000078.1 GCA_948585895.1 uncultured Clostridia bacterium
AGTTTCGTATAGGTTTTATTAAGTTTCCAGTTAAACATAGAAAAATGATGAAAGACAATAAAATTAAGAAAAATAGCCATATACAATGATTTTGACATATTGTATAAAGTTTGTAAAATTTTAATAGTTACTCTAGCAGGGGTAACAATTGTAATGTTAATGGGGGATAATGGCTTAATAAATAGAGCAAAAAATGCGGGAGAAGAAACCAGAGAAAAAAGTGCTATAGAAAAAGTGCAGTTAATGTTAGCGGATTATATGGCAGAAAAATATACAGGAACTAAAACATTGGAAGATTATTTGAACAAGCAAAAAACAGATGGAAAACTAGATAAAGTAACGAATAATGGAAATGGAACAATAACAGTAGAAGTAGATGGATATGAAATCACAATAAAAGAAGATGATTTAAGTATTATAGGGACAGAGAAAGCAGGTGGAGAAAAAACAATATTTCAAGTTTATCTAACGAAAACAAATGGAAGTACAATAGAGCCGAGTGAAAAGGAGACTTTAGAACAAAAAGCAATTACAATAGATATAATCAATATAGGAGAATTTGGTGAAATTTATACAATAGAAGTAAAGGATAGCAAAGGAAATATTTTAACAAAAGAAACAAATATAATTTCTAATGTTACAGGACAAGCAAGTTATATAATAAAGAAAAGTGGAATTTATACCATAACAGTTACAGGAACCAAAGAAGGAAAAACAAGAACATCAACAAAAACAGAAGAAATAAAATTAGCTATGCCAATAATAGAAGATAGTAGCATGTTTAGTAAAGCAAATGGGGTAATAGATATTGTATGGTTAGATACAGATAATAATGTTATTAATGAACCAGTGTCACCAGCAAATTATCTAGGTGGATTAACAGCGATAAAATATGATGGAACAAATTGGGTAGAGGCAGATGAAACAAATGCTGATAATTCATGGTATAATTATGTTGCACAAATAGGTACAAGTGATGGAAAAACAAGTAATTGGGCAAATGCAAGAAGTAGTGATAGTAATGTTTACTTTGTATGGATTCCAAGATATGCCTACAAAATAACATATTTTAATACTCCAAATCAAGTCAAGGCATATAGAGAAAGTGGAAATACAGAAGGAATAATAGGATACAGTAATATAGAAGGAATGGTAAAAGTAGAAAATGGGGTGGAAAAATTATTAAAAGATTCAAAACCTACTAATGTGATAGGAAAAGCAAAAACAAGCCAATATACAGATTACATTGTTCATCCAGCATTTCGATTTGGAGAAGGAACAAAAACACGGAATATGGGTAGGCAAATTTAAAAGCAGTGTAAGTAAGGAGCAAGTTCGAATTATACCAAATGTAAGTTCTTTAAGAAGTATTAAGGTAAGTAGCATACTTACAGCATGTCAAGGTGTAAAAAACATATATAATTTAACAAGTGATAGTCATATGATGAAAAATATAGAATGGGGAGCAGTCGCATATTTAGCAGAAAGCAAATATGGAAGAAATGGAACAGAAATAGCTATGAATAGTTCTAATTATAAAACAGGAGCAGGAAATTATGCCTCAAATGTTAATCAAAGTACAACAGGAAACATTTATGGAATTTATGATATGAATGGAACATCATGGGAATATGTAGCAGGAGTATTAGATAGTAAATTATCAAATGGTAGTAATTATGATTTTACAGGAACTAATTCTAAATACTATAATGTTTATATTAATTATAAGGAAAGTAAAAAAATAAAGGGTGATGGTGTGTACGAAATATCAACAGGAGGTTCTGGCTCAACAAGTTGGCATAAAGACTACTCTAACTTTGTGACTTCGTCTTACCCAGTATTCGAGCGAGGGCGGTGATTATGGCAGTGGTACAAGTGCAGGAATCTTTGCCTTCTACCGCAATGCAGGAGATGCTCACAGCAGCCATAGTTTCCGTGTGGTGTTAGTTCCATAAGTGACTTTGTTTCTTGAGGATTGATAGAAAAAACAACATTGTTAACTTGGTATATAAAATAATAAGTAATACATTGAAAATCCAATTATTTCATGGTAATATAAATAAAGGAATCAATTTTTAAGTAGAAAAAGGAGGAAAGTAAATGTATTTAGAAAAAATTAATGGTCCAGAAGATGTAAAAAAATTAAATCTAGAGGAATTAAAGAAACTGGCACAAGAAATAAGAAAAGCATTGATGAATCGATTAAGCAAAATAGGAGGGCATTTTGGTCCAAATTTTGGTATGGTAGAAACAATCATAGCAATGCATTATGTATTTGAATCACCAAAGGATAAATTTGTATTTGATGTATCTCATCAAACCTATCCACACAAAATGTTAACAGGAAGAAAAGAGGGATATCTTTATGAAGAACATTTTAGAGAAGTATCAGGTTATACGAATCCAGAAGAAAGTAAACATGATTTTTTTAATATAGGGCATACATCTACTTCCATTAGTTTGGCATCAGGATTAGCAAAGGCAAGAGACTTAAAAGGTGATAAGGAAAATATTATTGCAGTTATTGGAGATGGATCTTTAAGTGGTGGAGAGGCGTTTGAAGGTTTAGATTATGTTGGTTCTGAATTAAATTCGAATTTTATAGTAGTAATAAATGATAACCAACAATCCATTGCAGAAAATCATGGAGGGATTTATAAAAATTTGGAAGAATTAAGAAACACAAATGGAATGGCAGAAAATAATGTTTTCAAAGCAATGGGATTAGATTACATCTATGAAAACGAAGGAAATGATATTAAAAAAATGATAGAAATCTTCGAAAGAGTAAAAGATATAAATCATCCAATAGCGGTTCATATTCATACACAAAAAGGGAAAGGATATAAACTAGCAGAGGAAGATAAGGAGAAATGGCATTGGTGTATGCCATTTGATGAACAAACAGGTGAAACTACTATTCATTTTGAAGATGAAGAGGATTATGCAACATTAACAGCAAACTTATTGCTCGAAAAAATGAAAAAAGACAAAACAGTGGTAGCGATAACACCAGCAATGCCTGGAACGATTGGATTTAATAGAGAAAATAGAAAGCAAGCAGGAAAACAGTTTGTAGATGTGGGAATAGCAGAAGAACAAGCAGTGGCATTAGCTTCAGGTATTGCTAAAAATGGTGGGAAACCAATACTTGGAACAAATGCAACATTTATTCAAAGAACTTATGACCAAATATCACAAGATTTATGTATCAATAATAACCCAGCAACTATCGTCTTAAATTTTACATCAGTTGCAGGTTTAAAGGATGTTACTCATTTAGGAATATTTACTATTTCGGCTTTTTCACACATTCCTAATTTGATAATGCTGGCACCAACTAATAAAGCTGAATATTTAGCAATGCTTAACTGGTCTATTGAACAAACAAAATATCCAGTCATGATATTAATGCCAGGAAATGGAGTAATAGAAGATGGAAGGATAGCAGATAAAGAATATAGTAATAAGAACCAATACAAAGTGGAAGAACAAGGCGAAATGGTTGCAATTTTAGCACTTGGAGATTTTTATCAAATAGGAGAAAAAGTTTCAAAAGAAGTAAAAGAAAAATTAGGATTTACTCCAACAATAATCAATCCAAGATATGTAACTGGAATGGATAACGAATTATTAGAAGATTTAAAGAAAAATCACAAATTAGTTATTACGCTAGAAGATGGAATTTTGGATGGTGGTTTTGGAGCAAATATTGCAAGTTTTTATGGAGATTCAAATATGAAGGTAAAGAATTATGGATTGAAAAAGGAATTTATAGATAGATATGATGTAAATGATATTTTAAAAGAAAATAGACTAACTCCAAGTCAAATTGTAGAAGATATTAAAAATAGTTTATCCATAATAAAATAAAACAAGTAAAAAGCACATAAATATATCTTATATTTATGTGCTATAATGTGTGTAGGAGGATTAAAATATGCAAAAAATACTAATCGTAGAAGATGACGAAAAATTAAGAAACCAATTGGAAATTTTTCTAAATAATAATGGTTATCAAGTAGAATCCCTAAAAACATTTGATAATACCATTGAAAACATTTTGAAAATAAATCCAGATCTTATTTTATTAGATATAAATTTACCACGGTAGTGATGGTCAATATGTTTGTAAGGAAATAAGAAAACAATCTAATATGGCAATTATTGTTATTACCAGTAGAGATAATGAATTAGATGAACTACTTTCAATCAATTATGGAGCAGATTATTATATTACAAAGCCATTTAATATTCAATTATTATTAGCTAAAATATCTTCTGTGTTAAGAAGAACGAATAGTAGTAATGAGTTAAAAGATAAAATAAATGCAAAAGATTTTATTTTAAATACATTAAATAGCACCATTGAAAGAAATAATAAAACAATTGAACTAACAAAAAATGAGTATAAAATTCTAAAATATTTAATGGAAAATAGAGGCAAGATTGTATCAAGAGAAGATATAATGGATTCTTTATGGGAAACAGAAAGTTTTATTGATGATAATACTCTTAGTGTAAATATTACTAGATTAAGAGGAAAATTAGAAGAATTGAACTTAAAAGAATTAATAGAAACCAGAAGAGGACAAGGGTATCTATTAAAGGGAGAAAATTAATATGAACTTAAAAGAATGGTTGAAAGATAAAATACTGCTAACAATTGTATTATTATTTGGAATTGTTACAATAGAAATATTTCTAATTCCCTATCCATTTGGAAACTTTATCAAGTTATATATTCCAATTATAATTTTATTCTTATATTTACTGGGGCTTACGATTGAATATTTCAAAAAAAGAAGTTTCTATAAGGAGTTATCTAATATTTTAGAGAATTTAGAGGAAAAATATTTAGTTACAGAAATGATAAAACAACCTAATTTTATGGAAGGTAATAGATTAAAAGAAGTTTTAGAAGAAATAAATCAATCCATGATTGAACAGGTAAATAAGTATAAATATAAACAACAAGATTATAAGGAATACATAGAATTATGGATTCATGAAATAAAGATACCAATAGCAGCAAGTAAATTAATAATAGAAAATAATAAAAGTAATGTAACAAAAAGTATAGAGGAAGAGTTGCAAAAGATAGAAAATTATATTGAGCAAGTTTTATTTTATGCAAGAAGTAAAACTGTAGAAAAAGATTACTATATAAAGAAAGTTAACCTAAAAGATATTGTAAGTGAAAGAATAAAAAAGAATAAAAATATTTTAATCCATCAAAAAATAGCTATTAACATTCATGATTTAGAAGTAGAAGTGAGTACAGATAATAAATGGATAGGATTTATACTAAACCAAATTATTCAAAACAGTATAAAATATAGAAAACAAAATCAATGTTTAGAAATAGAAATATATGCAAAACAAAGAAAAGAAAATGTAATATTATACATTAAAGATAATGGAATAGGAATAAAAAAAGGAGAAGTAACAAGAGTATTTGAAAAAGGATTTACAGGAACCAACGGAAGGATGGTAGGGAGAAAATCTACTGGAATTGGACTATATCTATGTAAAAACTTATGTAACAAATTAGGAATAACAATCGAGCTAAACTCTGTTGAAAAGGAAGGAACAGAAGTAAGGCTAGTGTTTCCACAAAGTAGCTATCTAAACATGGAATAAAAATTGTGTAAAATTTTAGATTGATAATTATATACATTTGTGATATTATGATAAAGGAAGTTAAAAATAGGAAGGGGAAAAATGATGGAGAAAAAATTAAAAATTATAATAGAAAATTGTCCTCAAAATCATACATGTCCTGCTGTAAATGTTTGTCCAGTGGGGGCATTAACACAAAAGGATTTTGAAGCACCTAAAATAGATTATGATAAGTGTATAAGATGTGGCAAATGTTCTAATTTTTGCCCTAAAAAAGCATTGGTATTGTAATAGGTAGTGAAATGAAAAGACAAAAAAGTAACGATGTATAAAATGAAGTTACTTTTTTTGTCTTTTCAGTAGTATTTTTGTAAGCTGTAATAATTGCTATTGTATTAAATAAGTAGTTAAAATGGAGAAATAGAAAATGGAATGTAAAATTAGAGAAATAGAAGCAAAAGATAACAAAGAAATAGAAAAGATAATAAGAAGTTGTTTGATTGAGTTTGGGGCAAATCATGAAGGGACTGCTTGGGCAGATTCAAATTTAGGAAGATTTTCTGAAATTTATAATACAGTAGGAAATAAATATTGGATAGCAGAAAATGAAGAAGGAAAAATAATTGGTGGAGTAGGAATTGGAAAACTAGAAGGGACAGATAGAATTTGTGAGCTGCAAAAAATGTATTGTTTGCCAGAAGCAAGAGGGACAGGAATATCGCATAAACTAATGGACAAAGCTTTAAAATATGCAAGGCAATACTATGATAGATGTTATTTAGAAACATTAAGTAATATGGTAGCAGCTCAGAAGTTTTATGAAAAATATGAATTTATTAAAATTGATAAACCAATAGTAAAAACAGAACATTTTGCTTGTGATGTTAGATACATAAAGATATTTTAAAATTTTATATAGTATTGTAAAGTGGCTATCTTGTTATTAGCAGGGTAGTTTTTTCAATCCAAAAAAAGTCTTACGAAAATGTAAGATTCGTGTAATATAAATCGATAGGAACAATTCGAAAAAGGAGTTATAATATAATTAGATTGGAAAGGAGTTTTTTATGATGGAAAAAGTATTAGAGGTAAAAAACATAGAGAAATACTATGGAAACAAAGCAAATCTAACAAAAGCAATAGACAATATTAGCTTTACAGTAGAAAAGGGAGAATTTGTTGGTATTATGGGAGCAAGTGGATCAGGAAAAAGTACACTTTTAAATGTAATTTCAACAATAGACAGAGTTACAGCAGGACATATTATTGTTAATGGCGAAGATATTACAAAACTAAAAGGAAACAAATTAAATAAATTTAGAAGAGAAGAATTAGGGTTTATTTTTCAAGATTTTAATTTATTAGATACTC
>CAPBNZ010000079.1:0-6160 GCA_948585895.1 uncultured Clostridia bacterium
AGCTTTAAATATTAAAAGACTTACAGAAATAGGATGCTTTAGAGGAATGAGACATAAAAGAGGCTTACCAGTTAGAGGACAAAGAACAAAAACAAATGCTAGAACTAGAAAAGGTCCTAGAAAATTAGTTAGCAAAAGTAAAAAATAATTAAAAATCGATTAAAAAGTAACAATTTGTATCATTTTAATATTAATTTGAAACCTCAATGTACGAATATGCATTTTTGGCTTAAAATATATATTAAAATTGTACATTTTATCACTTTTAATCCATTTTATAGAAATTAATAATACTTCTAATAAAAAGTGATTTAGAAGATAAATGAAAAAATAAAATCATGAATAAATAAGATATTCAGAATAAAATTTTGAATAAGGAGGAAAGAAGCAAAATGGCTAAAAATGTAACAACAAAAAAAGTAGCTAGAAGAAATAGAAAAAACATTGAAAAAGGTGCAGCACATATTCATTCTAGTTTTAATAATACAATCGTTACAATTACAGATACACAAGGAAATGCAATTTCATGGGGAAGTGCAGGAGAATTAGGATTTAAAGGTTCTAGAAAAAGTACACCCTATGCAGCAGGTCAAGTTGCAGAAACAGCTGCCAAAGCTGCTATGGAACATGGATTAAAATCAGTAGAAGTATTTGTAAAAGGACCTGGTTCAGGTAGAGAAGCTGCCATTCGTGCACTTCAAACAGCAGGTCTAGAAATAAGTGCAATAAAAGATGTAACACCAATACCACATAATGGTTGTAGACCACCAAAAAGAAGAAGAGTATAAAATTGTAATGAGAAAATTGATTAAGGGTTACTGTTATCTAAGGTAGAAAATATTCTTTGTGTATAAAGAATATGAACAAAAGGTGTCCCTGTCAAAAGAAAGGAGTAAAAAAATGGCAAGATATAAAGACGAACAATGTCGTAGATGCCGTAGAGAAGGACAAAAATTGTTCTTAAAAGGTGAAAGATGTTATACAGATAAATGTAGTATTTCTAGAAGAAACTATGCACCAGGACAACATGGACAAAAAAGAGCAAAACTTTCTGAATACGGAACTCAGTTAAGAGAAAAACAAAAAACCAAAGCATATTATGGAGTTGGAGAAAAACAATTTAGAAAATACTTTGAAATGGCTTCTAATAAAAAAGGAGTAACAGGTGAAAACTTATTACAAATATTAGAAAGCAGATTAGATAATGTTGTTTATAGATTAGGATATGGAACATCTAGAGCACAAGCAAGACAATTTGTAAACCATGCACAATTTGAAGTAAATGGTAAGAAAGTTGATATTCCTTCTTACTTAGTAAAAGCAGGAGATGTCATTACAGTAAGAGAAAGTAAAAAGGACAATGCCACTATAAAAATAAATGCAGAAGAATCAAGTAAAAGACCAGTTCCAGCATGGCTAGAAAAAGACAATGAAAAATTAAGTGGTAAAGTAATTAGATTAGCATCTAGAGAAGACATTGATATTCCAATCGAAGAACATTTAATAGTAGAGCTTTACTCAAAATAATAGCGTTATATAATACAATCCAGAAAGTTTTTAAAAGTTTGAGAAATCTATTCTCAAATATTAGGAGGTAAAAATGATAGAATTTGAAAAGCCAAATATTGAATGTCTAGAGGTTAATGATACAAATAACTATGCCAAATTTGTATGTGAACCATTAGAAAGAGGTTATGGGGTAACTATAGGAAATTCTTTAAGAAGAATTTTACTTTCATCACTTCCAGGTTGTAGCATAACAAGTGCAAAAATAGATGGAGTATTACATGAATTTTCTACTATTCCAAATGTAGTAGAAGATGTGCCAGAAATTATTGTTAACTTAAAAAACGTTAGACTAAAATTTGATGAAAACGAAGAAAAAGTTTTAAGAATTGATGTTAAAGGAGAAGGCGAAGTTACAGCAGCAGATATCATAACAGATGGAACAGTTGAAGTTTTAAATCCAGAATTACATATTGCTACTATTTCAGAGGGTGGAAGTTTAAAAATTGAAATGACAGCAGACAGAGGAAGAGGATATAATTCAGCTGATAAAAATAAAAAAGCAAATCAGGATATATCTGTACTTCCAATCGATTCTATCTATACACCAGTTAAGAAAGTTAACTATCAAGTAGAAAATACTAGAGTTGGGCAAATGGTAGATTATGATAAATTAGTAATTGAAGTATGGACAGATGGTAGCCTGAAAGCTCATGAAGCTTTAAGTCTAGCAGCAAAAGTAATGACAGGACATTTAGAATTATTTATTGATTTATCAGAAGCAACTAAAAATACCCAGGTTATGATTGAAAAAGAAGAATCAAAGAAAGAAAAAGTACTAGAAATGTCAATTGAAGAATTAGAACTATCAGTTAGATCTTTTAATTGTTTAAAAAGAGCAGGAATTGCAACAGTTGAAGATTTAACCAATAAATCTGAAACTGACATGATGAAAGTAAGAAATTTAGGTAAAAAATCATTTGACGAAGTAACAGCAAAATTACATTCATTAGGATTAAACTTTGCCAAAGAAGATGAATAAAGGAAGGTGAAAAAATTGGCTACAAATAGAAAGTTAGGTAGAACAACAGATATAAGAATGGCAATGCTAAAAACATTAACAACCGATTTAATTATGCATGGAAAAGTAGAAACAACATTAGCTAGAGCAAAAGAAGTAAAAGCCATTGCAGATAGTTTAATTTCACTTGCTATTAAAGAAAAAGACAACTTTGAAATGGTAGATGTTAAAGTAATCAAAGCAAAGTTAGATGCAAAAGGTAACAAAGAAACTGAATTAGTAAAAAGCAAGAATGGAAAAGAATATTTAAAAGTAGTAAAAGAAGAAACTATGGAAAAAAGACAAAAAGATATGCCAACTAGATTAAATGCTAGAAGAAAAATGATGAGAAAATTAAATAAGGTAAAAGATAGCAAAGGAAATAATATTGATTTATCTTCAAAATTATTTAATGAAATAGCTCCAAAATATGCTGATAAAAATGTAGGTGGTTATACACGTATTGTTAAAGCAGGACCTAGAAGAGGAGATGGAGCAGAAGTAGCAATATTACAATTAATTTAGAGAATATAAAAAGAGGACTTTAGATAAGTTCTTTTTTTATATAAACTGTTTATAATTTTAAGAATAATAGTTAAACATAAACTTAAAAATAGCATTTATAATATACAATAAATGGCACAATTTTATAATAGAAACATATAATAAAACCATAGGAGGCTAAAAGAATGACAGAATTTGCATTAAACACGATTTTTTGGACTTTGGCACTTTATGGTTTTTTTGAAATTATAAAAGATATAATATACATAGTTACATATACAAAATTACAATCAGATGGAATTTATCTAATCATAGCAGTAAAAAATCAAGAGGAAAAAATAGAAGGTTTTTTACGTTCTAGTATGTTTAAAATATTATATGGTAAAGAAGATTACTTAAAAAATATTATAGTAGCTGATTTAAAATCAGAAGATAAAACAAAAGAAATTGCGAAAAAATT
Organism: uncultured Clostridia bacterium; assembly: GCA_948585895.1. GTDB lineage: Bacteria > Bacillota > Clostridia > TANB77 > CAG-508 > CAG-269. The sequence goes on from CAPBNZ010000079.1 coordinate 3,531, forward strand.
AGAACCCGAATACGATTGTTTAAAAGTAACAACTTGGAAAGAATGTAAGGATATTATTGATAATGTAAATGAGAATTGATGATGTTTTTAAGTCAATTGAAAGACATTATCAATTTTCTTTTTTCCAGAATATTTGGAATTATGCTTAAACTTCCTATTTTGCGTATGAAAATGGGAAAATGAATCTTTTCTCTATTTCCTATTAATTCTTCTTGGTTACCACCTATGCAATGCTTGTCAACTTAACTACTTGAAAATATATTTTGATTGTGGTAAACTGTTAGCTATGAAAAGGAGAATTAGATGGAGATTATAGGAGAAGTACAAGCTATAATATACAAAAATGAAATCAATAGCTATACCATAGCAGAATTTGAAGCAGAAGATGAAAATACTACAGCAGTTGGTTATCTGCCTTTTATCAATGTAGGAGATACATTAAAATTAATTGGAAAATTTATTGAACATAAAGAATATGGAAGGCAATTTAAAATAGATACTTTTGAAAAATTAATGCCACAAACATTAGGTGCTTTAGAACGATATTTAGCAAATGGAAATATTAAGGGAATAGGCGAGGCTTTAGCCAAAAGAATTGTAAAAAAGTTTGGAGAAGAAACCATACATGTTTTTAAATATGAACCAAAGAGATTAGCAGAAGTAAAAGGAATTTCAGAAAAAAGGGCAATTGAAATGTCAGAAGATTTTATACAAAATTGGGAAGTTTGGCAGATTGTAGGTTTTTTAGAAAGATTTGGAATTGGTGCTGAATATGCTAAGAAAGTATTTGATTTATTTCGGAAGCAAGGCAATTGAAGAAATTGAAGCAAATCCTTATATTTTAATAGATATTACAAGGGGAGTAGATTTTAAACAGATTGACAAAATGGCATTAGATTTGGGTATCAATTATAACAATCAAAAAAGAGTAACAAGTGGTATTAAATATGGACTAATTCGTAGCACCTATAATGGAAATACCTGTGTTTTAAAAGATAATTTAATGGAATTTGTAATTACTTTATTAGAGGTTTCGATAGAAAATATAGAAGATGCACTAATCGATTTAAAAGTAAAAAATGAAATAGTATTAGAAAAAAGAGAAGATGGAGAGTATATCTATTTATATGCATTTTATAATGCCGAACAAGAAATTGCACTTAGATTAAATACACTACAAAAAGCCAAAAATGTAAAAAAGACTCCACATATAGAAAACGAACTAAAAAGATTAGAGCAGAGTTCAAGTATAATATTATCAGATAGACAGAAAGAAGCTATTAAATTGGTTAATGAAAACAATGTAACAATTATTACTGGTGGACCAGGTACAGGAAAAACAACGATTATAAAAAGCATAATCGATATTTATGAAGGAAAAGGAAAAAAAGTAGTTCTTTGTGCACCAACAGGTAGGGCAGCAAAAAGAATGACAGAAACTACGCAAAAAGAAGCATCTACTTTACATAGATTATTAGAAATTGGAAAAATAAATGAAGACAGTTTATATAAAAATACATCAGATTATGAGGGGACTCCTATTGATGGAGACATAATTATAGTAGACGAGATGTCAATGGTAGATATGTTCCTAATGAACTACCTATTAAAATGTATTTATCAAGGAACTAAATTGATATTAGTAGGAGATGAAGACCAATTAGCTTCTGTTGGACCAGGAAGCGTTTTAAAAGATTTGATACATTCAGAGCAAATAGCCACAATACATCTTGATAAGATTTTTAGACAAGCTGCTAAAAGTAAAATTGTCTTAAATGCTCACAGAGTAAATCAAGGAGAATATTTTTTAAAAAAAGAAGAAAATGAAGATTTAGAGGAAATGAAAGAAGATTTCTTTTTTATCAAAGAAGGTTACCAAGAAAAAATGTTGAAAGAAGTGATTTCGCTTTGTACAGGAAGATTACAAAGATATGGAAATTATGACTTTTTTCAAAGTATACAAGTATTATCACCCACTAAAAAAGGAATATTAGGAACCAAGGAATTAAATAAAGCTTTGCAAGAGAAATTAAATCCTAATAATTATAATTTGCCAGAAAAGGCAACTATGGGAACTATTTATAGAATTGGTGATAGAGTCATGCAAATTAAAAATAATTACGATATAGATTGGGAAAAAAATATTTCTGGTAAAAAAGAAATGGGGACAGGAGTATTTAATGGAGAAATAGGAACAATTACAGAAATTAGGGAAAGAGAAAAACAACTAGAAATTAAATTTGATGATGAGAAGATAGCTTGGTACGAATTTTCCAATTTAGATCAAATTGAACACAGTTATGCCATAACCATACATAAATCACAGCGGAAGTGAATTTGATGTAGTTATTATGGTGATTCCACCAGCATCACCAATGCTACTTACTAGAAATTTGCTTTATACAGGAATAACAAGAGCTAAAAAATTATTAGTTATTGTAGGGAATGAGAAAGTAGTTGAATTCATGATACAAAATATTGATGTAAAAAAAAGAAACACAGGACTTGAATACAAAATGAAACAGTAGGGACAGGTCTCTACTGTTTCATTTTGTATGGATATAATCATTTTAGTGTAGTAGGTTTATATGTAGAAAATGGAATTACAAAATCCTAGAATATTTGCCTTA
>CAPBNZ010000079.1:6174-6989 GCA_948585895.1 uncultured Clostridia bacterium
CTTACATATAAAAAATTTAGGACTAAGATTGGTCTGTGACATCAGCTTATTTTTTGTCTTTTGATTCATAGAATTAGCAAATGAAACATTTTTTGTCGAAAACTAGAGAAAAATGCGATGAAAAAATCGTAAAATAATATTGTTCTATGTTATAATAAAATCCGAATAAAAAATGAATAAAGGAGGAAGAAATGCCAAGGAAAAGTAGAAGTACATTTGACAAAATACTGAGTCATCATATGGTACAAGGAATTAATAGAGAATATATTTTTGAAACAGATAAAGAAAAGAAGCAGTATCTAGGATTATTAAAGAAATATAATGTTCAATTTGAAATATATGTTATAGCATATTGTATCATGGATAATCATGCTCACATGTTGCTATATTCAGATAAGATTCAGAATATTAGTAATTTTATGAAACAAGTAAATTCTATCTATGCAATGGATTACAATAAAAAGAAGGATAGAGTAGGATATGTGTATCGAAATCGATTCAAATCTGTTCCTATTATGACAAAAGAGCAAATGTATAGCTGTATTAAATACATCCATATGAATCCAATAAAAGCTGGACTAGTAAAAGAAGAAAGTCAATATAAATATTCATCATACCATGATTATTTAAATCAAACAGGATTTGTTAATCAAAAAATTTTAGAATTTGTTTTTAATTCATCAGAAAATTATATCGAAAGATTCCAGAATATAAAATATGAAAATTTAAGAATCGAAAAAGAAAAATGTGATATTAAAAAATTATATAATCATTTTTTAAAAAAAGAAAAAATTAATAGATTTGAAATGAAAAAA
>CAPBNZ010000080.1 GCA_948585895.1 uncultured Clostridia bacterium
CGTATTTTGGCTATTTATAATAGGAAGTATATTAGGATATATATTTGAAATGATAGTAGTTCTATTTCAAAAAGGATATTTTGAATCAAGACAAGGTTTAATATATGGACCTTTTACACCTGTTTATGGAATAGGAGCAATTATATATTATCTAATATTAAATAATATTAAGAAAGATAATAAAATAAAAATATTTTTTATTACAGCAATACTAGGCGGAATAACAGAATATATCTGCTCATTAGTACAAGAAAAAGTATTTGGAACAATATCTTGGGATTACTCATATCTTATATTTGATATAAATGGTAGGACAAGTTTATTACATTGTAGTTATTGGGGAATTGCAGGAATTTTATATGTTACATATATAGATCCATTTTTAGAAAAGTTGAAGTGCAAAATAGATAAAAAAAGTTTAAAAATAGTTTCAATAACATTTGCAGTATTTATGCTTTTTGACATATCAATTTCTTGTATAGCAGCGAATAGACAAACGGAAAGGAGAAATAATATTTCTCCAGAAAGTAAATTAGACTTATTTTTAGATAAATATTACCCAGATGAATATATGGACAAAATATTTGCAAATAAACGAGAAGTTTGCAAATAATTTATGAGTGTTTTAAAAGTAGAGCAAAAGTGGTATAATCACAAAGGGAGAATATAAATATGTTTAAAATTGTTATTATAGAAGATGATAAAGAAATACGAGAAGAATTAAAAATACTACTACAAAATAGTGGTTATGAAGTAAAAGTGATTTCAGAATTTGAAAATGTAGAAAATAAAATAATAGAAGAACAAGCTCATTTAGTATTATTAGACATCAATTTACCAGGCAAAAATGGATTTGAAATATGTAGTAAGGTAAGATCAAAGTCTAAAATTCCTATTATATTTGTAACAAGTAGAAACAACTCAATGGATGAATTAAATGGCATTATGCTAGGTGGAGATGATTATATAGAAAAACCATATAATGTACCAATTTTACTTGCAAGAATACAAAACTTATTAAATAGAACATATCATAAAAAGGAGAAAGAAAGCAAAATACAATATAAAGGAATTAGTTTAGATATTTTAAAATCAACAATAACTTATAATGAAAAAATAACAGAATTAACAAAAACAGAACTAAAGACATTACATTACTTATTTGAAAACAAAGATAAAATAATATCAAGAGCAGACATCATAGATTTTTTATGGGATAATGGAGTATATGCAGATGATAATAGTTTAAGTGTAATTGTTACAAGATTAAGAGAAAAGTTAAAAGAAATAGGAATAGAAAATTTGATTGAAACAAAGAGAGGGCAAGGATATAAAATATGAAATTTACCAAATATATAAAGGATAAAATAAATTATATATTAGGATTTATTGTCTACTCAATAATTATAATAGCTTATGCAAATGCACTAGAAGTAGATAGAAACTTTATAATTGTAATAACTGTTATATCTTTTGTATTTTGTGCAGTAGAACTATTAGTTAGTTATTGGAGAAAGAATAGATATATAAAAAATATAGAAAATATAATGGATGGTTTAGAAGAAAAATATCTTATATCAGAAATAATAGAAAAGCCTAGAGGGCAAGAAAATTTAGCATATTACAAGATACTAAAAAGAGCCAATAAATCTATGCTCGAAAATGTAACAAATGTAAGAACAGCTCGGAAAAGATTATAAGGAATATATAGAAAGTTGGGTACATGAAATAAAAATACCAATTACATCAAGTAAATTATTATGTGAAAATAATAAGTCAGAAATAACCAATAAAATAGATGAAGAAATAGAAGAAATCAACAACTATGTAGAACAAGTATTATTTTATGCAAGATTAGATCAAGTATCAAATGACTTTATGATACAAAAAGTAAATTTAGAAGAAACTATTAGAAATGTACTAGCAAGAAACAAGAAAATGATGATTCATAATGGTATGAAAGTTGAAACCAAAAATATAGAACTATCAGCCTATACAGATGAAAAATGGCTAGAGTTTATATTAAATCAAATTATAATAAATGCTATTCAATATAGAAAAGAAAAAAGTCCAGAAATAGTTATTGAACTAAAAGAAATGAAAGAAAATGTAAAATTATCAATTAAGGATAATGGTATGGGAATTAAGAAAAGTGAAATTGATAGAATATTTGACAAAGGGTTCACTGGAACAAACGGAAGAAATCAAAAGAAATCTACAGGAATAGGATTATACTTATGTAAAAGATTATGTGAAGAATTGGGAATGATAATAGAAGCACAATCAAAAGAAAATGAGTATACCAATATAATAATTACAATTCCTAGAACTAAAAAACTAAATGAAGAATAATTGATTCCCTTAATTTTAAGGGGATTTTTTTATCTTACAAAAATGTAAGATAAATGCAAACTACTTCTATATGAAACTAAATAGATTTTTACTATAATTAAGTTAGCTGTTAGCGAGGAACGAGCTTTACAGATAACTTATACAATCGACTAAAAGGAGATTGTAAACATTAAAATAAAGGAGTGATTATTTTGAAAAAAGTATTAAAAGTAGAACAAATACAAAAATACTATGGAAATAAAGATAATATAACAAAGGCAATAGATGGAATTAGTTTTGATGTAGAAGAAGGAGAATTTATAGGAATTATGGGAGCAAGTGGAAGTGGAAAAACAACACTTTTAAATTGCATATCTACAATAGACACAATAAGTTCAGGGCATATTTATTTAGAAAATCAAGACATAACAGAGATAAAAGAGGAAAATATTGCAAAATTTAGAAGGGAAAACTTAGGATTTATATTTCAAGATTTCAATTTGTTAGATACTCTAACAATAGAAGAAAATATAGCTTTAATTTTAACAATTAACAAAGTACCAGAAAAAGAAATAGACAAAAAAACATTAGAAATAGCAGAAAAATTAGGAATAGAAGAAATTTTAAATAAGTATCCATATCAAGTATCAGGAGGACAAAAACAAAGATGTGCAGTCTGCCGAGCTATTGTAAATAATCCTAAAATAATACTTGCAGATGAACCAACAGGAAGTTTGGATAGTAAGGCAGCTAGACAGTTATTAGAAGTAATGGAAGATATGAACAATAAAATGAAAGCAACTATTTTAATGGTAACACATGATCCATTATCTGCAAGTTATGCAAAAAAGATTCTATTTTTAAAAGATGGTAAAATTTTTAATAAAATAGAAAAAGGAGAAAAGCAAAGAAAAGATTTTTACAATGAAATATTAGATGTATTAGCACTTCTTGGAGGTGATGCAAGAGATGTTAGGTAAATTATCTTTTAGAAATGCAAAAAGACAAGCAAAAGACTATTGTATCTATTTTATAACAGTTATTATATCAGTTGCTTTAATGTTTAGCTTTAATTCAATTGCTACATCAAATGATATAAGTGAATTATCATTCTATATGGCATTTTTTTCAAAAGCAATATCAGGAATTAGTATACTTATTGTTTTAGTTATGGCATGGCTAATAAATTATTGTATGAGATTTATGCTAGAAAAAAGAAGCAAAGAGTTTGGAACATATCAAATATTAGGAATAGAAAAGAAGTCAATTAGTAATATTTTTACACTAGAAAATATTATGATAGGAGGAATAGCATTTATAATAGGAATAGCCTTAGGAACATTCCTATACCAAATATTTACTTCAATTATTATGAATTTATTTAATCAACCATATCAAATAAAAATATCTTTTAGCATAAAAGCAGTAGGGATGACAGCTATTTATTTTTTCGGAATATTTGCTTTAGTATTATTAAATTGTAGAAGAAAAATAAAGAAAACAAAAGTATATGACTTATTATATGCAAATAAAAAGAATGAAAACAATATGATAAAAAATGCAAAAGGAAATGTTATACTTTTTACTTTATCAATTGCACTATTGGTAGGTGCAATATTAATAAATAATAATGAATTTGCAAATGCAAGTAATATGGTAGGTAGAAATATATTTATAGCAATTATCATGTTAATAGTAGGAATCTATTTATTTTATATTAGTATATCAAGTTTTATTGTAAAAAGATACCTAAACAATAAATCAAGAAAATATAAAAAAGATAATATGTTTTTATATAGAAATTTAACATCAAAAATTAACACAATGAGTTTAAGTTTGGGAACAATTGCATTAATGTTTACGATTATATTAATTGGTGGAAATGTAGCACTACTTATGAACAGTATGATAAATAACGAAATTGAAATGGGTTATCCTTATGAAATAATGATTACTACAGCAGATGGAGACTTTTCAAAATATAAAGAATATATTGAAAAAAATGCAAAAGTAAAAGATATGTATGAGTATAGGCTATATAATATAAAAGGGATAGGATTATCAACAGCATTTGAAAAAACACCATTTAAAGGAGCAATTGATAAAGAAATTGATTGTGTATTAAGTTTAACAGACTATAATAAATTAAGAGAAATATTAGGATACGAAAAAGTAGATTTACAAGATGATGAAATTATGATTAATTGTTTAAAAACAGCCAAAGGGGGACTTGAAAAATATACTAAAGAAAACGATAAAATTAAAATAGTAGGAAAAGATGTAAAAATAAAAGAAATTAGAAGCGAAAATATTGCACAAGTTGGATTTAATGGTTCGTATTATGCAATTATAGTGCCAGACAGTTTAATACCATTAATAGAAAAAGAGGACCAAAGATTAAGAGATAAAAATGATAATAACAGTACAATTGTAACAGAACAAGAAGATGGAGCAGATAAAATCTATTATTTGGACTTTGCTTATAATTTTGTTGCTACAACAGAAAATATGACAGATGAGAAGTTTTACAAAGAATTAAGTAATTATATTATAAAGCAAGAGAGAGAAATAGCAGGAGAAGTTAATGGAGAAGAACAAAACTATAATATAGAAATATCACTTGCAAATGTACAAACAAAAGGTGAAAGAATGAGCCAAACAAAATCATTTTATACAATTATGTCATTTTTAGCATTTTATGTAGCACTTATTTTTGTAATGGCAACAGCTACTCTTTTAGCAATACAACAATTAAGTGATTCAGAAAAATACAAATATAGATATGAATTATTGAAAAAATTGGGAGTGGATGAATTACAGATAAATAGAACAATATTCAAACAACTACTTTTCTATTTTGCGATTCCAATGGTATTGCCAGTAATAATTAGTATTCCTATTACTTTAGGTATTAGCCATATATTCACAGTAGCAGTAACAATGGAAGAAATTTTAAAGAATATTGGAATTGTACTTGGAATGCTTATATTAGTATATGGAATTTACTTTATTGCAACAGATGTGCAATTTGATAGAAATATAAATGGAAATGAGTGAGAAAAATGAAGAAAATATATATTATACTAACACATACAGGAACAGCATTATCAAAAATAATAAAAGGATTTACAAAAGATGAATTTTCTCATGTTTCTATTGCTTTAGATATAGAATTAAAAGAAATGTACAGTTTTGGAAGATTGAATCCAAATAATCCTTTTTGTGGTGGATTTGTACATGAATACATAGATAAAGGAACATTCAAAAGATTTTATAAAACAAGAGCAAAAGTATATTCTTTAGAAGTAACAGAAGAACAATATAGATCTATAAAAAGTAATATAGACCAAATTAAAAATAATAAAGAAGATTATAAATTTAATATTATTGGGCTATTTGCAGTAGGATTTCATAAAAAGATAAAGAAACAAAAATCTTTTTATTGTGCTGAATTTATAAAATATGTAATGGAGAAAGCTGATATAAAAACAGATTTACCAGATATAGTAAAACCAGAAGATTTTAAAAATATAAAAGAATTACAAGAAATATATGGAGGATTACTTAGAAAATATCAATCTCCTAAAATAAATGTAGTAGAATCAATAAGAAATAATTTATTAATGTACACAAATAAAAAAGAAGGGATTATATGAGCAGAAAAAAGAAAATTAAAATATTTAAAATATTATTAATGGCAGTAGTTTTAACATTATTTATAGGAATAACAGTATATCTATTTCCAGTAATGAAAAATTTATCTACAGTAGAAGGACAAGTAGCTTTTAAAGAAAAAGTTGATAATTCTGGTATGATGGGAATGTTATCACTATTTGGACTTCAAATAGCACAAATATTTTTAATTATAGTACCAGGAGAGCCAATAGAAATTTTGGCAGGAATGTGTTATGGAGGACTTTGGGGAACAGTATTTATTATGGTATCAGCTGCTATTATATCAATAACAATATATTTATTAGTTAGAAAATTTGGAAGAAAATTCGTATACGATTTTTGTGATGAAAAGAAAGTTTCCAAAATAGAGAATAGCAAATTATTTCAGAATCCAAAAAAGATTGAACTAATAATGCTTATATTATTTTTAATACCAGGTACACCAAAAGATCTATTAGTATATGTAGCAGGATTACTACCAATAAAGCCGATAAAGTTTATATTAATTTCGACATTTGCTAGATTTCCATCTGTTATTACTTCTACATTAGCAGGAGATAGGCTTGCTATTGGAGATTGGAAAATGAGCATTATATTATATGTAGCAATACTAATATTGGTAGCAATAGTTGTATTAATTATAAACAAGTTTGACAAAGATAAGATCACAAAAGATGCGATAAATAGTATTAAATAAATTTTTAAATACTCTATACAGTAACCTTACAGAAATGTAAGGTTATTTTCATAAAAGTATGATATAATAATTTCGGAGGTATTATAAAATGCAGAAGATATTAATAGTTGAAGATGATGAAAAGTTGCGATGCGAATTAGAAATATTTTTAAATAATAATGGCTATCAAGCAGAATGTTTAAAAAAATTTGACAATACTATACATGATATTTTAGAAATAAATCCAAATCTTATTT
>CAPBNZ010000081.1 GCA_948585895.1 uncultured Clostridia bacterium
AGAAAGATATAAAAGCTACAAAGGAGGAAAGAAAATGGCAGATTTAGAAGAAATAAGCAAGATATCAGGTGTTTTTGGAGGGGCTGAATTAAGTAATTCCACAAATGAACAAGAAATACAAGTAAATGCGGGAACTATTAGACAAGAAGGAAGTAATCTTCCAACTAAAGTAGGATTTTGGAATAAATTCAAAGCATTTTGGTTACAAGACATCGATTGGAATAGAGAAATAAAAGTAGAGCTAACACCATATCAACAAAAAATAGAAAACGAAATCAATGAATTTTTACACCAAGAGATTACTTGGGAAAAAGTACATGATTTCTTATTCCAAGAAATTAGCTTTAGAAGTAAGAAATAATAGCTATCAGATGTTCTTTGAGGATGTTATGAATCTATCAAAATGGAATCTTAATAGAATAATTGTAAATTTTTAGTGAATTAATTAAAAAGTATGGCAAAACAAAAGAAATTATGCTATACTTTTTTGTTGTATAGGCTTATCGGAATAAAAAATAAGAAAAGTAGAAAGAGCAAACTAAAGAAAGGAGTAGGAAGTTTCTTAATGGAGTTAGAAGACAAAAGGCAGTACAGATACTAAATTATTAGTAACGGAAAAAGCAGCTAATAATGTCCAAAGAAGGAAATATTCCCAATTGACATGGCGAAAAGTAAAACAATTTTTGTTTGTAATGAATGTGGAAATGAATCAGCTAAATGGCTTGGTAAATGCCCAGCTTGTAATAGTTGGAACAGTTTTTTTGAACAGAAAGTAGTAGAGAGTAAAAATAGTAGTTTAAAACAAAAAGATTTAAAAAATAATATACCACAGAAGTTAAATTCTTATGAGGCAAAAGAGACAATAAGAACTTCTACAGGTTTTAAAGAATTAGATAATGTTTTAGGTGGCGGATTAGTAAAAGGATCGTTAGTTTTGTTACGGAGGAGAACCTGGAATAGGTAAGTCCACTTTGATTCTTCAAATTTGTGATAAAGTAAAAGGAGAAGGGAAAGTTTTATATGTTTCAGGAGAAGAATCAGCAGAGCAAATAAAAATGAGAGCAGATAGATTAAACATTAAAAATGACGACATTTTATTTTTAGGAGAGACAGATATAGATATAGTAAATCAAGCAATTCTTGATAGTAATCCTAAATTAGTTATTATTGATTCAATTCAAACCATGTATTCAGAAGAACTATCAGCAGCAGCAGGAAGTGTAAGTCAAGTTCGAGAGATTACTTCACAAGTAATGAGAGTTTGTAAATCTAGGGCAATTACTACGATAATCATTGGACATGTTACGAAAGAAGGAAATATAGCAGGTCCAAGAGTATTAGAGCATATGGTAGATACTGTTTTATATTTAGAAGGAGAAAGGTATTTTTCCTATCGAATTTTAAGAGGTGTAAAAAATAGATTTGGTTCAACCAATGAAATTGGTATGTTTGAAATGAGAGAAGAAGGAATGTGTGAAATTACTAACCCATCTGATATACTAATTTCAGAGCGAGAAGATAATCCTTCAGGTTCTTGCATTGTTTCAAGTATGGAAGGTACAAGACCAATTTTAGTAGAATTACAAGCATTAACGACACAGACTATTTATGGTTATGCAAAAAGAACAGCAAATGGAATTGATTTTAATCGATTAGCTTTATTAATTGCTGTATTGGAAAAAAAAGCAGGATTAATGTTAAATTCACAAGATGTGTATTTAAATGTAGCTGGTGGACTAAGAATTAATGAACCTTCTATTGATTTAGGAATTCTTATGGCAACAGCCTCTAGTTTTAAAAATAGTCCTATTCCAAAAGATATGGTAATTATTGGAGAGGTAGGTTTAACAGGTGAAGTTAGAAGAATTAATTTAATTCAAAAGAGATTAAAAGAAGTAGAAAGGTTAGGGTTTAAGACTTGTATTATTCCAGAAAGTAACAAAAAAGACTTGAAAGATACCTATAATTTAGATATAATAGGTGTCAGAAATGTAAACGAAGCAATGAAAAAAGCTCTAGGATAGAGAAGGCTTAAATAAAGAAGGGAGAGTAATTTTGAGAAAAAGAAAAGAAGATAATATTACAGAAATTCTAAAATTAATTGCTCCAGGAACACCAATTAGAGATGGACTAGAAAATATACTAAGAGCTAAAACAGGAGCTTTGTTATTAATAACAGACAATAACCAAGTATTAAAAGAAGTAGTAGATCGGAGGATTTACGATTAACGAAGAATATACTTCTGCTAAATTATATGAATTAGCTAAAATGGATGGTGCAATTGTATTAAGTGGAGATTTAAAAAGAATTTTATATGCGAATGCACAATTGATACCATCACGAGAAATTGTAACATTAGAAACACGGAACCAGACATAGAACAGCAGAGAGAACAGCAAAACAAACAGGGGAATTAGTGATTAGTATATCGCAAAGAAGAAGTATTATTACAGTTTTTAAAGGGCATGATAGATATATATTAGAAGATACAGATGTTGTATTAAATAAAGCAAACCAAGCAATCCAAACGTTAGAAAAATATAAAAAAGTATTTGATAACAAACTAAGTTTATTAAATGAATATGAATTTAATGATATTGTAACACTTGAAAACGTAATAGTAGCCATTCAAAGAGCAGAAATGGTAATGCGAATTGTAGAAGAAATACAAAGACAAATGTATGAATTAGGAAATGATGGAAGACTAGTAGGAATGCAATTAGAAGAACTAATTGGAGGCTTAGAAAAAGAAGAATTACTAATTATAAAAGATTATATGGTTTCTTCAAAAAAGAAACAAACACCAGAGAAAATACTTGAAAAATTAGAACTATTAGAATATTTAGATTTAGCCAATGAGAATACAATAGCAAAATTACTAGGATATGAAAACTTTGATAATTATGACGAAGTTGGTGTTTATACAAAAGGATATCGTATTTTAAATAAGATACCAAGAATGCCATCTAACATTGTAGAAAATTTAATCAATTCTTTCAAATCATTCCAACATATATTAGTAGCAGATATAGAAAGTCTGGACGATGTAGAAGGAATTGGAGAAGTAAGAGCAAGAGCAATCAAGCAATCACTCAAAAGAATGCAAGATCAATTTGTATTTTAAATAAAAAGAAGAAGGAGAAATAAAAAATGAAAACAAAGAATATAATATGGATAATTGCACTAATTTTGGTAATAGTATTAATAGTGACATTAGGATATGGATATTATAAAAGAGTAACTATACAAGTAAAAAATCCAGTGGCGATGATGGAAGTTGAAAACTTTGGTTCCATAAAGATAGAACTATATCCAGAATTAGCACCAGAAACAGTAGCAAATTTTGTAACACTTGCTAATAGAGGATTTTATAATGGGTTAACCTTTCATAGAATTGTAAAAGATTTTATGATACAAGGAGGAGATAAAGAAGGAACAGGACAAGGTTCAGCAACTCAAAAAGATTTAAAAGAGAATGGAGAAGATACTCCTTATACAATAAAAGGAGAATTTATAGCAAATGGGGTAGAAAACAATAAATTAAAATTTGAAGAAGGCATATTAGGAATGGCAAGAAGTGATTATACTTCATATTCTCCAACATTAACAGAAGAATCTTATAACTCAGGAAGTTCACAATTTTTTATTACAACAAAAGCTACTACATCACTAAATGGATACTATACAGCATTTGGTAAAGTAATAGAAGGGTTGGATGTTGTACACAAAATAGAAGAAGTAGAAGTAAAGGCAGCAGATAATGCACAAGAAAGTGGGAATACAGAAGTAAGTACACCAGTAAATCCACCTAAGATTTCCTCACTAAAGGTAGAAACATATGGAGTAGATTATGGATTACCAAAAATGTTAGAGCCATTTGATTATATGTCATGGATGTATAAGCAATATGGAATAGATTCAAATACATTGGGGCAATAGTTTTTTTGATAAATATATATATAAATTTTCTTTTTGAACAAAATCAGAAAATATAATATAAAAAAAATTAGAAAAATGGTTGACAAATGGGGTAGAGATAGGTTAAAATAATATATGTGTTCATGTGAGGCGCATGTAAACAATGGTGGATGTAGCGTAGTTGGTTAACGCGCCAGTTTGTGGCACTGGAGACCGTGGGTTCGAGTCCCATCTTCCACCCCATTTAAATAAATATTGGGCTGTAGCCAAGCGGTAAGGCACCAGACTTTGACTCTGGCATGCGTGTGTTCGAATCCCACCAGCCCAGCCAATAAGAAGTTTCGTCGAACTTTTTGAAAAGCTTGATACAAGTTAGTTTCAAGACTATTAAAAAGTTTGATGAACACAAAAACTTAAACCGTTTCAAAAGAAACGGTCTTTTTTTGACCAAAAATATTGAAAAAAGGAGGTTTTTGTGGTATTATGTTACATATAATTAAACAAGAAATCAATATGAGTAAAGAATTACTCTCTAAAATCGAATGGGCGTGCCGTTTAAAATTTAAAGGAAAGGAACAGCCACAAATAATAAATGGTTGTCTAAGAATTATTGAGCATACCAATTTAGCGTATGTAGAGCCCCATAGAGTAATTATTAAAGATAGTTTGTACCTATTCTTTAATGAACACGATTATTTCTATGTAAATGATTTAAGTACAAAATATCCGTTATCCAAATTACAAGAACATATCAGCGGAAATACATAACATAGAACGGCAAAGCATTTTAGAGTTTTTAAAAAATTATACTATATTGGTTTATTTGTGTTATTTATAAGAAAATTAAAGAGATAGTAATAATAAATATAAAAGCTCTAAAAGTGCTAATAGCTAAAACTATGCTATGTGGCACTTTTTTGTTGCCTTTCTATTCATAAAATTTGGAAGGAGGATATGTAAAAATGAATGAAGAAAGGAAAGTAGCAGGAATTTATATTCGTGTTAGTACAGAAGATCAAGTACGTGAGGGATTTAGTTTAGGAGAACAGGAGGAAAAGTTAAAACAGCTTTGTAAATATAAAGATTATAAAATATATAAAGTTTACAAAGATGCAGGAATATCAGCAAAAGATATGGCAAATAGACCAGCTTTTCAGCAAATGTTAGAAGATATGAAAGCAGGTAAAATTAATTATATTGTAGCTTATAAATTAGATAGAGTTACAAGGTCAGTAAGAGATTTGGAAGTATTAATATCAGAGTTAGAAAAGCATAATTGTTATCTCATTTGCGATAGGGATGATGTCAATACGAGCAGTGCAAATGGAAGATTTTTTGTAAGAATGTTAACAGTTCTTTCACAATTAGAAATTGAGATAGTATCAGAAAGAACAAAATTTGGTATGACAGGAGCAATAAAATCTGGACATGTACCTCGGAACTTGCCCATTAGGTTACAAAAGAGAAAATAAGAAAATGGTAATAGATGAAACTACAAAAGATTTAGTTATAAGGATATTTAATATGTATTTAGAGGGCAAAAGCTATCAAACAATAGCTAATATCTTAAATGCAGAAAAAATACCTACACTAACTAATAAACAGTGGAAAGATGCAACAGTATCTAAAATAATCAATAATAAAATTTATGTAGGAGATTTTGAACAATATAGAAATAAGAAAGAAAAAGAAACCATTGTTTATATGAATGTTGTAGAGCCTATTATATCAAGAGCAATGTATGAAGATGTACAAAATCAAAAAGAAAAAAATCAAAGAGCATTTTGTAGAGATAGAGTTTATATATTTATGCAAAAGCTATTATGTCCAAAATGTGGAAAGATAATGCAATGTAAAGGTTCTGGAGGTCAAAAGAAAAAGTATATGTACTATCATTGTTCAGATTGTAAAACTTATTTAAGAGAGGATTTAGTCGAAGATTCAGTTATGTTTTTAATACTGAACTTAATTGAATATGATATGACAGTTAAAAAGTATTTCTTTCCTGTTTTAGCAGATAAGAAAGAACGAAATACAGCTAAACTAGATAAAGAGATATCTAGTTTGCAAAATCAAAAGAACAGAATTAAGGAAGCATATCTAAAAGGAATTGTAGAAGTAGAAGATTTTTCAGAAGATTATAGAGTAATTGAAGAAAAATTAAATATGCTAGAAGAAAAAAGAATACAAGCTATTGATATTAATAAACAATCATTTAGTCCACAAGCGATAATGGCAGATAGAGATGTAGAAAAAGAGAAACTAATTCGTTCTAATAAATTTCAAGATATGCTTATGGCAGAATGGAAAAGTAAAACAAAAGAAGAAAAGCAAGAATTCATTTCTAAATTTGTAGAGAATATTGTAATCGAAAAAGATAAGAAAAGCAATTATAACTTAATCAATATAAAATTTAGAAGTAGTTATATAGAGCAAATTTCTAAACTTATGAATTGTGGTATGTTTGATGTTGCAATACCTTGTACTAAAGGAAAAGAAGAAGTAACAGTTCCATCTACAATATTAATGGATAAAAAAGACTTAAAAGATTATATAGAAAGACTAAACAATTACTATGAAGTATCTTATTATGAAGTAGCGAGATTAGATGAACCAAAGAAAGGCTATCAGAAAAAATATCTTACAATAGATGAAACAAATAATAATGGAGAAAAACTTTTTAAATTAGTCGAACTAATAACAGATGATAAAAAATATCCACAGAAAAAAGCAAATAGAATTGTAGGAGCAATTAGAGTAAAAGAACGAGAAAAAGTTAGTTGAAAAATTAATTTATGGAGGAATTGAAAATGGAAAATAAAGAATTAAAAGAAAATAATATTGATAATAAATATGGAATTGAATATACAAAAGTTGGAGATTACTATATGCCCAA